>DASWYM010000249.1:0-9229 GCA_036404975.1 Chitinophagaceae bacterium | reverse complement strand
ATTCAATAGATTTAGAGGATTAAAGAACCTGTAAAAACATCTGCGCCCATCATCATTATCATAACCATCGCGTTCCCTTGTTCTCTACATTCGCACATCTGCACATTCACACATTTCCTCCGTGTCCTATGCGCGAACCCTCCTAATTCCCATCCCGATAGCAATCGGGACCTAATCCCTAATCTCTTCTCACATCAGTCTTCCCACGCTATCCCTGATTACCACGCATCCCATCCAGCTCATGAGCGCCACCACCAGCCAGCCGGCAATGGAGAGCCACAAAGGGTGGCGGTAATCGCCCACGATCGAGGGACGGCGCGCGGCCACCAGGATGACGGCTAGCGCCAACGGCAGGATAAGGCCGTTTAGGGCACCGGCCAAGATAAGCAGCGCCACCGGCTTGTCGATGATCCAGAACATCAGGGTGGACAGCAGGATAAAGAAGGTGATGAGACAGCGGTCATGCTTTGCTGCCAGGGGGTGCAGGGTCTTGAAAAAGGAAACCGAAGTGTACGAGGCCCCTACCACCGAAGTGATGGCCGCGCACCACATCACGAAGCCAAAGAAGCGGTAGCCAATATTGCCGGCAGCATGCTGGAACACTGAAGCAGCCGGGTTGCTCTCGGCAAGCTGTGCCCCGTGCCACACCACGCCCAGCGCGGCAAAGAACAGTACAAAGCGCATTACCGAGGTAATGACGATGCCCGACACCGAGCTGCGCGTCACCTGGGGTAGAGCGGCGGGACCTTGGACGCCTGCATCCAGCAGGCGGTGTGCTCCCGCAAAGGATATATAGCCGCCCACCGTGCCGCCCACCAGGGTCACGATCTTGAGCAGGTCGATCTTTGCGGGCCACACCGTGCGGTAGAGGGCTTCGCCTACCGGCGGGCGCGACGAAATGGCGATGTAGAGGGTAAAAAGGATCATCAGTAATCCCAGGGCCTTGGTGAAGTTGTCCATCAGACGGCCGGCTTCACGGTACCAGAAGATGCCCAGGGCCACCAGGCAGGAGAGGAGGGCACCCACCGTTGTGTCCATTCCCGTCAGTGCATTCAGTCCCAGCCCCGTGCCGCCGATGTTGCCGATGTTGAACACCAGCCCACCAAAGCCGATGAGCACGGCCAGCACCACGCCCAGTCCCGGTGCCACGCCATCGGCCACCTGCTGTGCGCGCTTATTGCTGATGGTGATCACGCGCCAGATGTTTACCTGGGCACCAATATCCAGCAGCAGCGAAATGAGGATCACAAATCCAAAGGAGGTCAGCAGTTCGGCGGTGAACTTGCTGGTCTGGGTCAGGAAGCCGGGCCCGATAGCCGACGTTGCCATCAGGAAAGCGGCTCCCAGTATCGCGGAATTTTTCTTCAAGTCGTTGTTGGTTTTCTTTTTCGCTGCGCTTACCCTATGTGATCGCTAAAGCGACCACCTTCACACAAAGGACACGAAGACACAAAGACAATAAGCTGAGCGAAGTATTGAAGGAAGATACGCAACAGGAATCAAACCTTTCCAATGTCTGGCTGCCGGTGGCCTGTATACCCTATGTCATTGTCATCCTGTTAAGGATCTTTGCCGGGTGCTGTCAGGCTGTTTCTGTATTGGTGGAACATTTTCATATGAGCCTTACGGTAAGACCCTGCCTTTTCATTACGCCTTCATTCAATGGCTACCATAGATCCTTCCAGGATGACAATGCACTGGACACCAGCCTCCCGCCTGTACATAGCATAGATCCCTCACTGCGTTCGGGATGACAAGATGAGTGGCCTTACTGGCTACCGGCACTCCGACTGCATTAGGGTTCTCTCATTTACTCATTTTCATATTTGCTCATTCGCACATTCCCTCTTGTCTTTGTGTCTTCGTACCCTTCGTGTATCAGGATTGCTTTAGCGATTCGTAAATCTCTCTTTAATTGCCTTGGCGATCTCCACCGCCATAGGGCCGTCGCCGTGGATGCAGACGGTTTCGGCTACGATGGGCACGCGCACACCGTTGACGCTAGTTACCACGCCCTCACGCACCATCTCCTCCACCTGCTGCACGGCCTGCTCCACATCGGTGATCAGGGCATTGGGCTCCGAGCGTGGCGTCAGGCTGGCGTCGTCGCTGTAAGTGCGGTCGGCAAACACTTCGCTCCGCGTGGACAGTCCTGCCGCCTTGCCCTCACTGATCAGGAAAGAGCCGCTCAGCCCATATAGCATCAGAGCCGGGTTGCAATCCCTTACGGCCTTGGCTATGGCAGCCGCCAGCTCCTGGTCGCGAGCCGCCTTATTATACAGGGCCCCATGGGGCTTCACGTGGTGCAGCACCATGCCGCACTCTTTCGCCACCTCCTCCAGGGCCGCCACCTGGTGCACCACCAGCCCATACACTTCCTGGGGGGTGCAGTCCATTTCGGTGCGGCCAAAATGTTCTCGGTCCATATACGAGGGGTGAGCGCCTGCAGCCACCCCGTACTGCTTTGCCAGCAGCAGCGTGGTCCGCATCGTTTGTTCATCACCGGCATGGTAACCGCAGGCAATATTTGCCGACGTAATAAACTGCATCAGCTCCTCGTCGTTGCCAATGCTCTCCCCGGTGTCACAGTTGATATCAATTGCCATTCTTTATTGTTTGATTGTATGAACGAAATCTTCTCTCCTAATCCCTAATTCCTGGTCCCTAATCCCTCCTCCCATGTCCCATCCACTCCCTCATCTTCGCCGCGCAGGTCTTCTGCAGGTTCAGCAGGTAGTCCTGTTGTTCGGCCAGCTGCAGTTCGGCCTTCGCTCCGTCGGCCAGGCAGAAGCGGAAACCCTCGTGGGGCTTTAGCTGTGCCAGCGCCGGCAGGTGGGCCGTCACCACGTGGGCCACGCGCGGGTAGCCACCCGTAGTTTGCCCATCGGCCATCAGCACGATAAGATTGCCAGTGGGCAGCAGCTGCACGGTACCAAACGTGACGCCTGTCGACACCATCTGCTCGTTGTTGGAGGCCTTCAGCGGCTCGCCCGTCAGCTGGTACCCCATGCGGTCGGAGGCGGGCGACACATAGTAACAGTTATGCAGCAGCGCTTCTCGGCTCTCGGCGCTCAGCCAGTTCCACTCGCTGCCGTAGAGGATGCAGATCTCCTGGCGCGTAAGGTCGTGCAGGCCCACGGCTTTCCAGGGCAGGTGGTGCACGCTGTTGTTGAAGAGCGAAGGGGCCAGGTGCAACTCTTTCACCAGGGGCAGTACATCGCCGCTTTTTAGCTTGCGCCCTTTGAAGCCGCCGGCCTCAGCCCTGATGTTGGTGCTGTAGGAGCCCAGCCAGGGTTCCAGCTTCAGGCTGCCCAGCATCGACAGGTAGCACCACGATCCTTCGCGCACGCCGGTAAAGCGCAGCTGGCTGTCTTTGGGCACCACCATCGGCTGGTTCAGGTCTGCGGGCTCTTCGTTGATGGTTGGCGTGAAGTCGGCCCCTGTGAGGCAGATGACCGTCTCACGGCTGAACTGGATGACGGAGGCGGGGTAGTGCAGCTCCAGCAGCGGTGCCGTCAGCTCTTTGCCCAGCAGGGCATTGGCCAGTGCGGCCGAGAAGCGGTCCATCACTCCGCCCACGTTGATGCCCAGGTGCTGGAAGCCGCGGCGGCCTCCGTCCTGCACCGTATCGAGCAACCCGCCTTTAATAATGTGCAAACTCATCTTCTGTTATCGAATAAAAGGTGACCGTATCGCCCGGGCTGAAGAGCACGGGGTGTTCATCCTTGCGGTGAAACAATTTCAGGGGCGTGCGGCCGATGATCTGCCAGCCACCCGGTGAGCCCAGGGGATAGATCCCCGTCTGCCGGCCTGCTATACCCACCCCGCCGGCCGCCACCCATTGGGGCGTATCCTTGCGCGGCATGGCAATGCGCTCGTCCACCTCGCCCATATAGGCAAAACCGGGCAGGAAGCCGAGCATATACACCCGGTACACACCCGTCGTATGCAGGTGTACCACTTCCTCTGTCGTCAGTTCCCGTGCGTTTGCCAGCATTTCTAAATCGGGTGCATAGCGGGGGGCGTAGCACACCGGCACCCTTATATGACGCGGCGACACATCGATGGCCGACAGGTGCTCACCCTCCAACAGCTGGCGCATTGCTTCCGACATTGTTTCAAAAGCAGTCTTGTCCTCTTCTGCCTCTTGCAGGATGGCCACGGTATCGTAGTAAACCGAAAGGGAGCCGTAGGCTGGCACCACATCGGTAATGCCGGGGAGCGGAAGGCTTTTCAGCTGGCGAAACAGGGCCAGCACGCGCTTGTTGACCTCCTTGTCGATCACATGACCAAACTCGATGGTCAACGCGCAATCGCCCAGGGGAAAGATCGTATAGCCGGAGGTCATGGTCTGAAAGTAAACATTTTTAGCGGAAAGAAACATGACCGGGAGGGAGGACGTGAGTTGGGAGAGAATGGATTAGGGGGAGCACTCTAAAGATGCTAAGAACACAGGTAATGTGTAAATGTGCAAATGGGTTTTCTCTTGCAGGCCAGCGCCGGGACCATCTTTACCCTTCCGCTAAATCTTTACTCTAAAGCCGGACGTAGGATAGCTTAACCAGCTGTCTTTCGGTTAGGGCAACAAACAAAAAAGACCGCCACCGCGGTCTCTGTATACTTCGTATTGCCTGCAGCTACCAGGTCTCTTCCTGATTCCCAGTCCCTAATCCCAAGTCCCCTATCTTGTAAGGCATTCCCAGCCTATTGAAAATCGCCTCCACCTGTGCTACCGTAAAATAGCGGCCACGTTTCTCACCGATCTCTGCTGCAAACGGTTTCATCCATTTCAGTAAGGTCCGGTCGCACACCCCATAGATCCGTGCCAGCTCTTTGGTGGTATACGGACGCATTTCTTTGACTTCTTGAATCATACTCATTGGTTTTATCGTTTACATAGGTTAAGAATAGAGTTCCAGGTATTCGTCGACATTCAGGTGCAGCACGGCGGCAATCTCCACGGTGCCCAGGCCCGTGCGCGAGCGGTACTGCGCGATCCATCGCTTTACCAGGCGCGCCTCCTCCACGGGCACGTCCAATTCCACGGGCTCGCGGCGGCGGATGCCTGCCGTATTGAACTGCTGCAGCAGGTAGCGCTTCTGGTTGGGCGTCAGCAGGCCCAGGTCGTCGGCGCGGTACAGGAGGGCAATCATCGAGACCTTCCATTTCTTCTTCAGCTCCGCCAGCCGGGCCATGGTGATGCCTTCCTCCAGGTCGTGGCGTACGGCCTTCTCCGGCAACAGCAGGGCGGCGGCAAATGCGTTGGCCTCCGATACTATGTCGCGGGCGGGGTCTACGGGGTTGAATGTGTGCAGCACCAGCTGTCCGAGTTCGTAGGCGAGCGAAAAGCGCAGGCGGTCGCCTAAAAGCGTTTTGTTCAGGAAGATGATGGGGTAGCCATCATCGGTAAGCATAGAGCGGCTGTCGACCCGCCCGGTACGGAAATCGAACGACTGCACGGCGATGCCCTGCTCTTCCACGAGCCGTGTGAGATTATGAATAACGGGTGCCTCTACACCCCACAGCTTGCGCAGGCGGGCGGCGGCCTTGTCGGGCGTGGTATCTTTCAGGACCGGGAGAGTGGGCGTCTTTACCGACAGGGCGCGGGTCAGGAACTGCACGTGCTGCCGCAGGATGTTGGCCTGCGCGGTAATGAGGGTGAGTAACTTCTGGGCTACCACCTGACGTTTGCGGTAGGCAAGGTTTTCCGGCACGGGCGCGCCTTCCTGCAGGAAGAAGTGCGGGGGATAGCCGGTATGGGTAGCCACGGCCTCCAGCACCTCGCCGGAGATGCCCACATCGCCGCGCTCGATCTTGGAGAGGTTGGTGGGCGACATGCCAATGCGTTCGGACAGTTCATTCTGCGCCAGGCCCCGGGCTTCCCGGGCCAGCACGATCATCTGTGTATTAATGCCTGTCCTGACCATAGGTCACTTACTATCATTTTGTAAAAAGGAAAAATAAATGTCACGTGCTAACAAATGTAGTATAAGCGAGATTCCTGAAATTTAGGTACCGGAGGCTGGTAAATCAATGAGTTATGAGTAGGACGGGCAGTTTTTCGAATCTTCTGCATATTCTATGCGGGACATTCAATTACCTTATACTACACAACTCTGCATAATTCCGTCCCGACAGGAAATGATGAACACCATTTCGGATTGTTTCCCCCAAACGGTCCTCGACAGCTTAAACAGGTAAACCGCTCTTTTCGCACATGCCAGCTTTGTGCTTATAAAATCGAGCACTATGATCCCAGAGAATTTAGAACATCTGAACGTAAAACAACAAACCCTGCAACAACCGGTTCGCAAGTTCCGCGACTTAGCCGGACACGGTCAATATATGCAGCACCTGGTGAACGCCGCCTGGGTGCTGGCCACCACGGCGCTGTGGAATACGGCGCTGTTCTCGGCTTCCGAGACCGCCGCCGCCCGCACGATGATCGCCGAGCTGTTTGCCACGGCCGCCGACCCATACAAGGCTTACCTCGCTTTTGGTGAGCGGGTGCTGCTGGCCCGCCATTACCTGGCCGGCAGCCGCCAGCGCTACGTGCCCCTGCCCACCGTATGGCTCCACCCGGGCAATGAAAAGGGCTATCGCGGCACCGAAGCCTGGCACCGGAAGATCCTGGAAGTGCGGGCATCGCTGCCTGTCTACAAGATCGAGCTGAGGGCCCTGGCCGAAGGGGTGCTGGAGATGTCCGAGGAGCCTACCGTGCAGAACTTCCTGTACTGGAAGTCCTACTTCATCGACAAGCGTGCCCCGGGGCTGCTGCAGCTCTTCCTGGGCGTGCTGGCCAACGGCTTTTATTCATTCAAAAAAGGATAAGAGAGAAGATGAAGAAGACCGTACTAAGAATGGTAGTTTACACCAAGGACGTGGAGATTATCACCGGCAAAAGCGGGCGCACGGCCCGAAAACTGCTCACCCGCGTGCGCAAGCACTGGGGCAAGCCGCCGCGCAGCCTTGTCACGGTGGAAGAGTTCTGCACCTACACCGGCTTCGATACCGACACCGTTGTGGCCGCGTTGCAGTAGGGGACGTGAAATGGGAGACGTCAGACGTGAGAGAAAGCCCGGAGATCGCTAAGGCGATCTTTTTTAATGCACTGGCTGTTTAATGTAAAGCATCCCGAGCACACAGAAACCAGGGAGTGCCTCCTATAGCCTTCCTCGTCTCACGTTTTACGTCCTTCCAATCTCATCCATAAAACAAAAAATATATATAAGTCATAAGAATTCTGCTTCTTTGAGCGTACCTTAATAGGTAGTTGCCTATTCCCTATCCAAACGGCCTTGGGATTATATTCTTTGTACTTGGAATTTATTCATTTACCTCAACCAAAAACATACAAGTATGAAAGAAACCATGAAAGCACTCGTTTATGGCGGGCCAGGGAAGATTGATCTTAAAGAAGTCCCGGTTCCCACCATTCAAAAGCCAACCGACGCGCTCATTCGCATTACCCGCACCACCATCTGCGGCACTGACCTGGGCATCCTGAAAGGCAAAGTGCCCGATGTGCCCGAAGGGCTGACCCTCGGCCATGAAGGCGTGGGCATCGTGGAAGAAATAGGCGGCAGCGTACGCAACTTTAAAAAGGGTGACCATGTGATCATCTCCTGCATTACTTCTGATGGAAGCTGCGAATACTGCAAGAAAGGCATGTATGCCCACTGCGAAGACGGTGGCTGGATTTTGGGCCACCTGATCAACGGTACACAGGCCGAGTATGTGCGCATCCCTCATGCCGACAATAGCCTGCACCACATCCCTGCCGGCTCCGACGAGGAGGCCCTGGTGATGCTGAGTGATATACTGCCTACCGGGTTTGAAATTGGCGTGCTCAACGGCCGGGTAAAACCGGGCGACACCATCGCTATCGTAGGTGCCGGCCCCATTGGCATGGCAGCTCTCCTGACGGCCCAGTTCTATTCACCAGCGAAGATCTATATGATCGACCTCGATAACAACCGCCTGGCCACCGCTAAGAAGTTTGGAGCTACCGATATCATCAACTCTGAGACAGAAGACGCCGTGAAGAAGATCATGGGCGAAACCAAGGACGGTGTGGATGTGGCCATCGAAGCCGTAGGCCTGCCGGCCACTTTCGACTTCTGCCAGAACATGGTTCGTCCGGGCGGGCGGGTAGCCGTAGTAGGTGTGCATGGCCATAGCGTGGAACTGCACCTGGAAAAGCTGTGGATACAGAACATCACCATGACCACAGGGTTGGTAAGCACCAACACTACGCCGATGCTGCTGAAGAATGTCACTTCCGGCAAACTGGAGCCCAAGAAGCTCATTACCCACCGCTTCAAGATGGCCGACCTGCTGGAGGCCTACAAGGTGTTCGGCAATGCTGGCACCGAGAAAGCCATGAAGGTGATCATCGAAGCGGAAGGTATCGAAACAATGGGCGTGGCTGCCGCCGAAAAGAAGCAAGAACTGACCATGTAGAGAAGCTACGGGCTAACAGCTTTTAGCTGCCAGTCCTTTTCTAAACAAAAAAAGGGAAGTGGTTCAACTTCCCTTTTTTTTATCTCCCCTAATTCCTACTCCCCAATCTCTACTCCCTCCTTTTCCATCGCCTCATCATCCACTTAAAACCCACCGAGGTGGTGAAGCTCACGGCCGCACCCAGCATGGCCAGCAGCACCGTCTCCACCAGTTGCAGCGTGGTCACGTTCAGTAGCACCAGCACCACGCCGCCCGCTATGCCCGCTCCCGTGTGCGTGTCGGGGCTCATGTTTGCATCCATAATCAACCTCCTTTGTTATTGTCTTCGCCGTGGTTTGTATCCTCACTCACCACTTCCACTTCCTCCTCCTTCTTCTTTCTTCGCTCTTCCGTCGCCGTCTGTGCTACGGCCGTGGCCACCGATCCTGCTACGGCCAGGTAGCCGGCCACCTGCACCACCACGGCAGGCAGTGCCACGGGAGCTGCCAGTAAAGAGGCGCTTACGGCCGCCAGGATCAGACCTACGGTGCGCACCTTGCGGAAAAACTTCGGTGTCGGTGCTTTGGTTCTTTCTATAATGTTCATACGTTTTTTGTTTTAATGATTAAATAAACCGGCCCTCTTTTCGCCGCTTCATACACCAGGCCAGTGAGCCGGTGCATGGCGATCCTGGAATTAAGGCCTCTGCCCGCACCCGACAGCCGGCATACTGGTGCCAGGCATCCCCTCAGCTCTTTAAGGGCATCGTTTGCCGGGTGTACCAGTA
>DASWYM010000248.1:0-5095 GCA_036404975.1 Chitinophagaceae bacterium | reverse complement strand
ACATTCGTTAACTTAAGGACAATGTTCTTGTTGTCCTGCTGCAAATAGGGGGATAACTGGCGGGATAGTTCATCTGTCATATTAGCAGATAAGTGGCCGGTTTCCACGCTTATGACATGAAATTTCTCTTTGGTATCAGTTTTGACTTCCATATACGGAGCGGATAAGTATTAACAATAGGGTTGAACCCTGCTCAAAATTATTGGTTATTATTGTGTATATTGTATTTAAAGCGAAAGGAATAAAAAATGGATAATAATTTCTCCTCACAAGTAAAGGAAATCATCTCTTTCAGTAGGGAGGAGGCATTGCGTTTAGGGAATGATTTTATAGGCACCGAACATTTGCTGTTAGGCCTCATTCGCGAAGGCGATAATACTGCGGTACGCATATTGAAGAGCTTTAATGTGGATTTGTATGAATTGCGTAAAGAAGTAGAACTGGCTGTGAAGGATAAGACTGGTAAAAACATTGCCAACATAAATAGCTTGCCACTGACTAAACAGGCTGAGAAGGTGATCCGGGTAACCGTTCTGGAAGCTAAAGCATTAAAAAGTCCTACTGTGGAAACAGAGCACCTGATGCTTTCCATCCTCAAGAACAAAGAAAATATTGCTACACAAATCTTAAATCAATTTGACGTGGACTACGATCTGTTCAGACAGGAATTAGGCATGGTGAAGTCGAACGACATCCGTGCCGAGTACCAGGAGGAAAACGATGACGATTTTGATGACGAGAAGAAATACTCGCAATCGAAGTCACGCGGAGGAGCGGCAACGAAGAGCAAGACCCCGGTACTGGACAACTTTGGTAGAGACATTACCAAGCTGGCCGAAAGCGGGACGCTAGACCCCATTGTGGGCCGCGAAAAGGAAATCGAGCGCGTGTCGCAGATCCTTTCCCGCCGTAAGAAGAACAACCCCATCCTGATCGGTGAGCCCGGTGTGGGTAAGACCGCTATCGTGGAGGGCCTGGCGCTGCGCATTGTGCAGCGTAAGGTATCGCGGGTATTGTTCGACAAGCGCGTGATCTCGCTGGACCTGGCTGCCCTGGTGGCCGGTACCAAGTACCGCGGACAGTTTGAAGAGCGTATGAAGGCCATCATGAACGAGCTGGAAAAGAACCGGGATGTGATCCTGTTCATCGACGAGATCCATACCATTGTGGGGGCCGGTGGTGCTTCGGGTTCCCTGGATGCCTCCAACATCTTCAAGCCGGCCCTGGCGCGCGGTGAACTGCAGTGCATTGGTGCTTCTACCCTGGACGAGTACCGCATGTACATTGAAAAGGATGGCGCCCTGGATCGTCGCTTCCAAAAGGTGATGATCGATCCACCGAGCGTGGATGACACCATCCAGATCCTGAACAACATTAAGCCTAAGTACGAAGAGTACCATAACGTGATCTATGATGATGAAGCAATCAATGCCTGCGTGAAGCTGAGCGACCGTTACATCACCGATCGCCTGCTGCCCGATAAGGCCATCGACGTGCTGGACGAAGTTGGCGCCCGGGTGCACCTGAAGAACATCAACGTTCCGCAGAACATACTGGATCTGGAGAAGAAGATAGAAGATATTAAGGTTGAAAAGAATAGGGTAGTAAAGAGCCAGAAGTTTGAAGAAGCTGCCTCCTTGCGCGACACCGAAAAGCGCCTGGGTGAAGAACTGGAAAAGGCGAAGGCCCAGTGGGAAGAAGAGAGCAAGCACAAGCGCTACCCGATTGGTGAAGAAGAGATTGCCGAGGTAATCTCCATGATGACCGGTATCCCGGTACGCCGCATGGTGGAAGCCGAGACCGAGAAGCTGCGTAAGATGGGCGATGAGATGAAGGGCATGGTGGTAGGACAGGATGAAGCGATCTCCAAGGTGGTAAAAGCCATCCAACGGAACCGCGTAGGTCTGAAGGATCCAAAGAAGCCGATTGGTACGTTCATCTTCCTGGGTCCTACGGGTGTGGGTAAAACGGAGCTGGCAAGAGCATTGGCTCGCCATATGTTCGACAGTGAAGATGCCCTGATCCGTATCGACATGAGTGAATACATGGAGAAGTTCACGGTGAGCCGCCTGATTGGTGCGCCTCCGGGATACGTGGGTTATGAAGAAGGTGGCCAGCTGACGGAGCGCGTACGCCGTAAACCCTATAGCGTGATCCTACTGGACGAGATTGAAAAAGCACACCCCGATATCTATAACATCCTGCTGCAAGTACTGGACGATGGCCAGCTGACCGACGGTCTGGGTCGTAAGGTGGACTTTAAGAACACCATGATCATCATGACCTCAAACATCGGTGTGCGCCAGTTGAAGGACTTCGGTGATGGTGTTGGTTTTGCCACGGCAGCCCGCCAGCAGTCATCGGACGAGATCGGGAAGGCGGTAATAGAAAAGGCACTGAAGCGGACCTTCTCCCCCGAGTTCCTGAACCGGATCGATGATGTGATCATTTTCAACTCGCTGTCCAAGGAGAATATCTACGAGATCATCGATATCCTGATGAAGGGGGTAACAAAGCGCCTGACCAACTTAGGTTTCAGCCTGGAGCTGACGGATGAAGCAAAAAGCTTCCTGGCAGACAAAGGTTACGACCAGCAGTTCGGTGCCCGTCCTCTGCACAGGGCTATCCAGAAGTATTTGGAAGACCCCCTGGCCGAAGAGATCCTGAACATGCACATCAAGCCCGGCGATGTATTGCTGGCAGGCCTGGATGCGGACAATAGCAAGCTGATCTTTACGATCAAGCATGCTGTTGAGGAACAGGAATCGAAAGCATAAACGAATAAGTTTAATTAATAAAAGAGCTGGTAGAAATACCGGCTCTTTTCATTTATCATTATATACGTACTGCAGTCTATTAAATCATTACTCCTTCACGTTAAGGTTTCTTTAACATTTTGGCAAAGTTCTTGTTTAGGTGTTGCCAACTTAACCGTCCTTACCCGAAAACCACCGGATATATACCTTAAGATTGTTTAGTACTGTTCGACGATTCATGCAGACAGGTAGGCTGTGCATTATAGTTATCACAATCACACACCTATAAACAGCCAATATGAAATCAAGTCTATGCCTCCGCAGGGTAGTGGCCCTGCTATGCCTCTCTTTTTTCTCATCAGCGCTATGCGCGCAGAAGTCTCCTGAGCAGGTTCAGGAACTTCGACAAAAAGTACTCAGCGATCAAAGGGTAGAACGCCTGACCGTTTCCGCACAAAGACAAACTCCTTCTTTTATTGCCCTGAAGGGCAACGGTTATTACAAAGACCAGGCACGGCTTGCGTTGGGTAATTACCTGCAGTTGCGGCCTGGTGTCGATTACTTGGCACCGGACCGCTCTACCCGGTTCTTTAACGACATCGAGGTCATCGATTTCAGGCAGACCTTCAAAGGCGTTAAGGTAGAACATGCAACTTATAAGGCCTTTGTAAAAGGAGGTCAGGTGCAGTTCTTTAACGGCGTTTGGTATGACATACCCGCTACAATGAACATTCAGCCTTCTCTGAGTAAAGACCAGGCATTGGGCTTTGCTAAACGGAAGGTGGCTGCCCGTAAATATGCTACTGAAGAATTGGAGGATCGAATAGCAAGGGCCGGCAATGCAGCGATGAAGGAAGCTTTACAAAAAGAACTGGAGTCAATAGGGCCAAAAGGTGAACTGGTCATTGTAAAAGACTTCAGCAAGGATGGTGTTGCCGAACTGAAACTGGCTTATAAGTTTGACATTTATGCAGCTGAACCTCTCAGCCGGGCTTGGGTGTACGTGGATGCGCATGAAGGAAAAGTACTTCTTTCGGATCCGATTATTAAGCACGCTAATCCCAACCCAACGCCTACTTCGGCGTCGATCACCACTTCAGTACAAACCCGCTATGCCGGCCTCCGCAACATTTACGTAAAACAGTTAAGCGGTAATGATCCGCACTCCGGCCAACTGCTTAGCAGCAGCCATCCTACTACGGAGTTGTATGTGCCGGGCGCTGCTACCTTCGGGCTCGTGGATGATACCCGTGGGGGTGGAGTGGAAACCTACGATATGAATGGTGTGGGCGGCCTTCCTCTGAGCATCCCTTTGCTGTATGTGCAGGGGAAAAGCTTTACCGATATAGACAATAACTGGACCCTGAGTGAGCACAAGCGGGGCGGCGGAGAAGAGGGCGCTTTTGAAGCAGAAAACGACGACATCGCCTGGGATGCCCATTGGGGAGCGGAGATGGTGTATGACTATTGGAAGCAAAAGCAGAACCGCCTTTCCTTTGACGGGAATAATGCCAAGATCAAGAGCTTTATTCATTATGGCCCCGCCTATGATAATGCCTTTTGGAATGGGCAGTTTATGACCTATGGGGATGGCTCCGGCATAGCAGCTGGCGGCTTTAAAGCCCTGACATCACTGGACGTGTGCGGCCATGAGATCGGGCATGGGGTGTGCGAGTTCACTGCCAACCTGGTTTACGAGAAAGAGTCCGGGGCCATGAACGAAGGCTTTAGTGATATATGGGCAGCTTGTGTGGAGCACTTTGTCATCAAAAGCATCGATCCTTCACTGTCTGATACCTACCGCCCCTTCTATATTGGTGAGCAGATTGGCGCCACATATGATGATCCTTTACGCAGAATGGATAACCCCAAAGCTGCAGGAAACCCTGACACTTACGGGGGTGTGAACTGGGATAATCCTGATTGCTCCCCTGACCTGGTCAATGATTATTGTGGTGTTCATAATAACAGCGGATTGCTGAACAAATGGTTTTACCTGATGACCGTAGGTTCCCGCAGTGGCTCCGGCCCTGACGCCGCTTATGCGCGGCCAGATTCGGATGATGGTGTGAATGACTTGGGTAATACATACACTATAACGGGCCTTGGCTTCAGCACCTCAGAGCGTATTACGTACCTTACTGAGCTGATGCTGACTTCTACAGCCACTTTTGCTGAAGCAAGGGAAGTGTCGATTGGTGTGGCTACGGAATTGAGTGGGGATCCCTGTAGTGCAATGGTGGAAACCGTGACCAACTCATGGTACGCGGTAGGGGTAGGGGAGCAATTCCTAAAACCCTGTACCATAACCTATGGATTTATTTACAAGTCAGGTATCA
>DASWYM010000247.1:0-5526 GCA_036404975.1 Chitinophagaceae bacterium | reverse complement strand
TTCATACTTAAACTTTAATGTGATGGAAAAAAGGTTTTGCCCTAAATACACAATATTGTGCCAAAAAAGGTTTTTAGGGGAAGGAGGCATGGATTTTTTTTAATAGATGTTAAAGAATAGCGGAATGTAGCCGGCCTTTGTATCTTCGCTTACTAAAAATTTTGGGAACTGGCCATGAACATGGAAAAGCAGGAACTGGAAAGGGAGGTGGAAACTTCGGAAGAACTCATTGAAGTATTTGGTGCCCGGGAGCACAATTTGAAGAATATTGATATCTCTATCCCTAAAAACAAGCTGGTTGTCATTACCGGCATCAGCGGCAGCGGCAAGTCGTCGCTGGCCTTCGATACGATCTTTGCCGAGGGGCAGCGTCGCTACATGGAAACCTTTGGCGCCTATGCCCGCCAGTTCATGGGCGAGATGGAACGCCCGGATGTGGACAAGATCACCGGGCTGTCGCCTGTTATCTCCATTGAACAGAAGACAACCAATAAGAACCCCCGGTCCACGGTAGGCACCGTAACGGAGGTGTACGACTTCCTGCGCCTGCTCTATGCCCGGGCCAGCGAAGCCTATTCTTATAATACGGGCAAAAAGATGGTGAAGTGGAGCGAGGACGAAATCGTTAACAATATATTCAAGCGCTTTAATAATAAGAAGATCTCCCTGCTGTCCCCCCTGGTTCGCGGCCGTAAGGGACACTACCGCGAGCTGTTCGAGGAGATGCGTAAAAAGGGCTTCGTCAAGGTGCGTATCGACGGGGAGATCAAAGACCTGGTGCCCAAGATGCAGGTGGACCGTTATAAGATCCACGATATCGAGCTGGTAGTGGACCGTCTGAAGGTTTCGCAGGAGTTCCGCACCCGGATCAGCCAGAGCGTCCAGCAGTCGCTGAAGATGGGTAAGGACCTGATGTTCGTAGCCCTGGAAGGGGAGGAGGGGGCCAAAGGGAGCGCTAAGACAGGTCCCGTAGCTTACAGCCGCCAGTTGATGTGCGAAGACACGGGTATTTCTTACGAAGAGCCCTCACCCAATGCCTTTTCCTTTAACTCGCCTTATGGTGCCTGCCCTACCTGTAAAGGCCTGGGCCAGGTGTACACCGTCAGCATGCCGGCCATTATACCCGACGACAGCCTCAGTATCAACGAAGGCGGGATTGCGCCCTTAGGCGGCGAGCGGGAAGCTTATATCTTCCGCCAGGTGCAGACCCTTTCCCGTCGCCACAAGTTCAGCCTCGATAAGCCTATTAAGGACCTGCCCCAGAAATCCCTGAACCTTATATTATATGGGAAAGAAGAAGCGGTCACGGACGATGAACTCCAGTTCGACGACGAAGCCATCAGTGAGCACATTTATGACGGGGAGTTCGAAGGTGTGGTTAACCAGGTAAAGCGCTGGTTTGCCACCAGCACCTCCGAGGCCATCCAGCGCTGGGCCGAGGGCTTTATGGAGCTCACCACCTGCCAAACCTGTGAAGGCTCCCGGCTGAAGAAGGAAAGCCTATGGTTTAAGGTAGATGAAAGGAACATTGCCGAACTAAGCCACCTGGACTTGGTGCAACTGGTAGACTGGTTCCGCGACATCGAAAGCCGCCTTTCCGCCCGTCAGAAGGTCATTGGAAAAGAAATCATCAAAGAGATCCGCGAGCGCCTGCAGTTCCTGCTCGACGTGGGACTTACCTACCTGACACTCGACCGGCCTACCCGCACCCTCAGCGGGGGCGAGTCGCAGCGGATACGACTGGCGACCCAGATCGGCTCACAGTTGCAGGGCATTACTTATATCCTGGACGAGCCCTCTATCGGGCTGCACCAGCGCGACAACCACCGCCTGATTACCGCGTTGAAGAACCTGCGCGATATCGGTAACAGCGTGCTGGTGGTGGAGCACGACAAGGATATTATGCTGGCGGCCGACCACCTGATCGACATCGGTCCCAAGGCGGGCTACCATGGTGGGCGCGTGATGTCGCAGGGCCATCCCCTTGATGTTATTAAGAACGATACCCTTACCGCCCACTTCCTCAACGGGGAGCGCGAAATAGCGGTGCCCAAGAAGCGCCGCGAGGGCAATGGCAAGGAACTGGTGCTGGAAGGCGCCAACGGCAACAACCTTAAAAACGTCACCGCCACCTTCCCGCTGGGTAAGTTTATAGTGGTGACCGGGGTGAGCGGCAGCGGCAAGTCTACACTGATCAACGAGACGCTGTACCCTTTGCTGTCCAGGCACTGCTACAACTCCAAATTCAACCCGCTGGAGTATAAGCGCATCTCTGGCCTGGAACATATCGACAAGGTCATCGAGATCGACCAGACACCTATTGGCCGCACGCCCCGCAGTAACCCGGCCACTTATTGCGGCTTCTTTACCGAGATCCGCCAGCTCTTTGCCTCGGTGCCCGAAGCAAAGATCAGGGGCTACAATGCCGGGCGTTTTTCCTTTAACGTGAAAAGCGGCCGCTGCGACGTCTGTGAGGGTAGCGGTATGCGCACCATCGAAATGAACTTCCTGCCCGATGTGTATGTGCACTGCGAAAAGTGTAACGGTAAACGCTACAGCCGCGAAACCCTGGAGATCCGCTATAAAGGCAAGTCCATTTCCGATGTGCTGGACCTGACCGTGGAGGAAGCGGTGGAATTCTTCCAGAACATTCCCTACCTGTACCGCAAGATCAAAGTGCTGGAAGACGTGGGCCTTGGCTATATCACCCTGGGACAGTCGGCTGTAACCCTGAGCGGGGGAGAGGCCCAGAGGGTGAAGCTGGCTACCGAGCTGGCCAAGCGTGATACCGGCAAGACCTTCTATATCCTCGACGAGCCCACTACGGGTCTTCACTTCGAGGATATCCACCACCTGTTGGAGGTGCTGAACAAGCTGGTCGACCGGGGTAATACCGTGCTGGTCATCGAGCACAACCTCGATGTGATCAAGGTGGCTGACCATGTCATTGACATTGGTCCGGAAGGTGGCGCGGGAGGGGGTAAAATCCTTTTTGCAGGCACGCCGGAAAAACTTCTCAAAGTAAAAGCCAGCTTTACCGGTAAATTCCTCAAAGAAGAACTCCGCAACGGAAAATAGGGGAGGTGAGACGTGAGCGGTCAGACGTGAAACGGAAAGGCTGTACGCTTTACGCTATACGCTGTACGCAAAGAGAATATGGGATTATTCAGGATTGATTATTGGACCCACTGATGTCTGAGCTATACTTTGAAAAGCTACTGCCGATTGCCAGGCAATAAGGAATAATCCTATAATCAATCATGGACTATAGAAGGTCTCTTCCCACTGCAGGAGATGGCTATGGACCATTGACAATTGACTATGGACCCTTCTCTCACGTTTCACTTCTCACCTTTATTCTACCACCAGCTTATAGCTTCCCCTGATTTCCCCGCTGCCCCTTTTGTCCCACAAGCGGAAGGAAACGACAAAGTGGTTGTGGCGCCGGCCCAGTTTGGAGATGGTGGCGGTAAGGGTAATGGCCCGGGCGGCCCGGGCATCGAGGAGGGGCGTGTCGGCAAAGAGGTCTTTTTCGTCCAGCACCACCTGGCCCTTGTCGGTGCGGATGGTTTCCGATGCGCCTAAGGATACCCGGCCGTCCTTTTCTGCCCAGCCGTCGTCCACCACCAGGCGCAGCCTGACTACTCTTCCTTCAGTCGTTTTATTGCCCGGCGGTACCGCGGTGCTGTTGTCGTAGAGCAGGAAAGCCCGGCTTACTTTGACGCCCCTCGTTTCCAGCGCAATACCATTCGAAATAAGCGTGCCTTCCTCGTTGGTGTAGGAAATCCTGTCTTCCGGGGCAGGGGCGTTCTTTGGGGGCTCAGAATCGTTTTGGCAGCCCGTTAGCAGGCTGCCTGCAGCCATAAGCGTGAACATAAGCTTCCTCATAGCCACAAATAAAGAAAAAACCTTCCAATACGGGAAAGGAAGGTTTTTTGATGCAGTGATTTAAAGTAAGGCTTCAAGAAGCCGGGTGCTTTATGCCTGGCTCACTTATACTCCATAAAAGAGCCGGAAGATAAGACCCGTAAATAAAGCAGGAAGTGATTCAGTAAATCTGTGAAGCAGTCGTGTTGCGGCGGCTTTCATCCGGATATCAGATTACACCAATTTCCCTGCTTTACGGGATTAGTTTGGTTACGACCAGAGAATAAAGAGCAAAAAGAAATAAATCCGGTAGTTGAACAAGAAAGCAGTTAATAAAATTTTGAATTAGCGTACTATAGGGAACGGATTATGGTTTATTTCAACCAGGATAGGGAATTTTATTAAGGTTTCTGTCGCGTACCGGATTAAGTTATTTTGAAATGATTTTACCTAGTTTAATACTAATGTCGTTCTGAAACACTTCGTAAGTTATCGTACCCTTTGGCAGCCCTGTCACCTGCTGCCGGCCCTTCGCTTTTAACTGGAGCTGGCTGAGCATCGTGTTCTCTGTGTCAAAGAGGTACACATGTACTTCCTGTGTATCATTGTTGGTGACGGTAACCGTTCCATCGGTGGTTGGGTTCGGCGTCACGCTTACTACATCTTTTGGTGTTTCGCGGTTAGAAGAGTGATACCTGGCCGGCGTGCCGCTCACTGCATCCGCAGTAAAAGCCAGCAGGCAAAGAACAACGGCGATGTATAAAGGCACTCTTTTCATAGTCAGTACGATTAATAGAATGACGGGCAACGCATCTGGCGGGCGGCCCTGCTGCCAGGATCATTGCGGCTGTTCAATACCCATCCGCAGCGGACCAGGGAAGAGAAGAACGCGTCGTTCTCTTTGGGGTCGCCTCTCTGCTCATCTACGTAAGGAGCCGGGCGCGTGTTGGTACTCAGCTGGTTGGACCGGTAGTACAACTGGTTGGCCATAGTGGTCTGCTCGGGTGTCAGGTAGTTTTGGAACAGGTTGTTGTCAATGTAATTGGTACTTACATCATCCACATAGTCGGTGAAGGTCTTGCGGTGCAGGATCTCCAGGCCGATGTACATGTTTTCTTTCAGGAAGTACTTGGCACCCACAGCCATGGGCATGTGCAGTTGTGTGCGGCTGTACATCTTCCGGGTAGGGTATTCTTTCATGCCCTGCCCTTCGAGGCGCAGCGGCTGCAGTTCCACCCACTGCGATACCCCGTTGGCAGTGTATTCACCTTTAGGATTAAAGTGAAACACACCCAAACCCATCATGGCGTAGGGGCGAAGCTTGCCCTGCAAGCCATCATATTGTTCCAGGAAAACAGTCGGGTACACTTCCAGGGCCGCATAGGCTTCCATCATGGTGGAGCGGAACTTCAGGTTACGGTCTTTGCGGAACACTTCGGCACCACCTTTTGCGGGTGTCTGGGCATCATCACCTTCCAGGATGCCATGGTTGGCCGCTACCCGGAAGCCGATCCACTCGGCAGGGTAAACGTTCAGGTAAAGTCCTTTCGATACTTTGGTCAGGGGGAAGTCTACATCCTTCACAAACGTCTTTCCGGTACCAGCAGAGCCGCCGAGGTCGCCAAGGAAGAACAGGGGGCCAATAGCAAAGCCTGCTTC
>DASWYM010000246.1:0-7736 GCA_036404975.1 Chitinophagaceae bacterium | reverse complement strand
GGGCAGAATGTATTGGTTGGTGGGACTGTTGTCCCGGGCGGGTGCGTTGCTGGTTGACTGGTTGAGGGTTTTATAGATGATAAACGTGGTAAGAGCGGCTACAAACACCATAGAGAACGTAAAGGCGCCGATGCCGCCACTGCCCCACCAAGGCGTGTCGGGAGGGCTATCATCGCCGCCGCCACCACCGTCGTCGCTAGGCATGTCGATGTCCAGCGTCCGCTCGATGCGCGCCCAGATGGCGTCCTGCAAGTCCGGCAGGGGAAGCTGCTGGAGCTTGTCGGCTATCTGAAGTTCATATGGAGTCTTTTGGTTCATCCGGTATTTAATTGGAGTATCTGTTTCTGAAGGGTCTTGCGGGCTTCGCTGAGGTGCCACTTGGAAGTGCCTTCGCTGATGCCCAACTGTTCGGCGATTTCGCGGTGATTGTATCCTTCCACCGCGTAGAGTACAAAGACGGCATGGGTGGCGGGGGGCAGCTTCTGGATGAGCTTCATGATCTCCTCGGCCCCCATCTCGTCAAGCACATTGCCGCGGATCTCCGGCTCGGCCACCGTCTCCACCTCCACGCTTTCGGAGAAGCGGCCGCGGGCCTTGATGTGGTCCAGCCCCTCGTTCACCACGATGCGCTTGATCCAGGCGTGCAGCGAGCCTTTGGCGGCGTCGAAGGAGTGCAGGCTTTTAAAGATCTTCACGAAGGCGTGGCTCATAATGTCGGCGGCATCGGCCTCGTCACGCGAGTAGCGCAGGGCAATGGTCATGGCAAAGCCGTAGAACTGGCGGTACAGCGCTTCCTGGGCCCTGCGGTTGTTGGCAAGGCAGCCATCGATCAGCGTCGCTATGTCCAGGTCTACGGTTTGCACGAGAGAAGTTTTGAGTTTAGAGTTTTGAGTTGTGGTTCGAGGTTGGAGGTTTGGGGTTTTCCTAATCCCTATCCCGATAACTATCGGGACCCAATTCCTAATTCCTTTTAATCCAAAATATCATCCTTGTCCTTCTCCACATCCTGCATGCGCTTGAGTAGGATGGCCGAGGCTATGGTGGAGAGCAGCAGCTTTTCGGAGGGCTCCAGGTCGTTGTAGATCCATACGTTGTTATCGAGGATGTCGACGATAGCCACCACGCCTCCATCCCACTGGATCTCGTAGCCGCTGAGCAGGGGGCCGCCGAACACCTTCTTATCCTTGCCGCTCCTGGTAGTCACGCTCTCCAGCCTTAAGGGGCGGATAGCGATGTTCTCCTTCCCGTTGGTGGCATAGCCCTCTTCCTCCACGTAAGGACGGTCGAAGAGGCGGTGGGCCGTGTCCTTGCCGCGGTCGTAGCGGTTGATGAGCACCAGTGACCAGGGATCGTTGTCTTTCTCACCCAGCGGCAGGATGGCAGCGGTAAAGGCATACTCGTAGCCCCTGGTAGCCGACACCTGGCCGATATGGGGGTTGTTGCTTTTATATACGAGCTGGTTCTCTTTGAACTTTTCTGTGGCGTACACTTCGGCGGCACCGGTGCCGTCGGTTACGGTGTACTGGAACTTATTGCGCTGGGCAAGGTTGCGCTTGTCAGTCTCCACATTGAACACCCGGAGGATCATCTCTTCGGGCGAGATGCGCATCTTGGTCCATTGTACGGAACTGGTGAAGTCCCAGCCCCTCCTGATCTTAGAGGTTTGGTAGGTGCCGAACGACAGCTTCTGGTTGATCATCCAGCCGTTCAGGCCCTTTACGTGCATCCTGGTAGCGCCGCTGGCGAACTGGGCCGGCACGGATACCTTGGCGGCGGTGATCTGGGCGCTAATGGCACCGGAAGCCGTGAGGTAAAGGGCAGTAAGAAGCAAAAGTCTTGGTAACATGAGTTGGTGTATTAAAAAGTGAAGTAATAATAATTTACGTCTTTTTCCTAGGATTCCGGGTTGATCTCGTTTTAATAGGTATAAACGGTTTGGGTTTTATACAGGTCCGCACCGCTGAACACCGACTTATAGGTCGTGATCTTGCTGGTGGGGTAGCCATCGGCGTCGTACTGGTAATCGAACTTGTAAGGGTCTCCCGAGGGGTAGGCACCGCCATAGCTCTTTTGCTGGGCCACTACGTTGTTCTTCGACTCGTGGCTCAGGTACAGGTCGGGCCAGGATAGGTGCACATAGGGGTTGATATTGGAGTCGTAGGTATAGGTTCCGTTTTCACCGGCCCCGGTAGAGGAGCGGCCCCCGTCGGCCACTTTGTTGCCGCCCCTGAACTTCATGGTATAGTTCATCGAAGCGTTGTTGCCGAAGTAGTACGACAGGCTGATGGTAGCAAAGCCGCTCTCGATGCCGTAGCTCACGCGGGCCGCCGTTTCGGTGGTCTGGTTGTTATAGATCTGGGCCACCCTGCCCTGCCCGTCGTAGTTGAAGGCGGTGAACGAAGCCGGCACCACGGTAGTGTCCTTCGAGGCATCGAAGCGGTCGATGCGGTCGAGCCGCCCGCTGGCCTCGTAGACGAACTTGTCTACCAAGGTCAGCTGCAGGTCAGCATGCTGGGGGTACTTCTGGTAGTAGATGACCCGCAGCAGGCGCCCGCTGCCGTCGTATTTATAAAGGGTCTTCCCCTGAGGCTGGTAGCTTCCGGTGGCGGGAATAAAGGTCGCCACCTCTTCCATTTTCAGCTTCTTTGCTGCCTTGCTACCGCCGAGGGTAATTGTGCCCATGGCCTGCAGTTCTTGCCTGCTCAGGGTCATCTCGTCGCTAACACCCCACTTGGATACACGAATGTGGTAGCGGTCGTGGGTGCCGTGCAAGGTGATACTGTTGGTGCCGGCGGGCAGGTCGTAGTTCTGGTGGGCTACGGTGGCGGCCCCGTTAAACGAGGTGATGATAGCTGTAAAAGGCACACTGTCGTAGAGAACGTTGCCGACCATAATAGCCACTTTCAGGCGCAGGACGGCAGAGTCGGTAGCGCCGCCCGGGTGGTTACCAGGCTGTTGGTGCTCGCCAGAAGTAGCGGGTGGGACCGGCATATTGTTCTTCTCGCAGGCAGTGAGGACCGTTAGGGCCAGGAGCAGGAAGCAGATGCTGATTTTGATGGCGTGTCTCATCGTTTTGGGGGTTTAGTTGGTGATTGTCTGGTTTTGGTTGTTGCTGTTTGTACCAGTAGTACCCCCGACGATGAAAAAAGGGTTGGGTCGAACTCAGGCCGTTAACAAGAGTTTAACAGGCCCGCAGCCAAGCCCTTCAAAATGAGTGATCAGTGATCAGTAATGAGTGCATCACCCCAGGTTCCCTGTCAAAAAACTACCGGACAGACGCTTCAACCTATCCACTACAAAGGTCCGGAATGGCTATGGCATGAAGAAGTACCCCGGGTCTAAGTGGGTCTTCAAGGGTCTACATTTCCTAATTCTTCCGCATTTGGGTCTTTGAGGGTCTATGAATGAAGAGTAATGAGTGATGAGTAGAGCATGTGCAAACGATCCGCAGTTATCATAACCATCCGCGTTCTCTGTCTGACGTCTCCCGTCTCACTTCTCGCAGCTAAGAGCTCGCAGCTTCTCTTATCCCAGCAGGGCGTCAATGTTGATATTCTTCAGGTAAGGCTCCAGGTGAGCGGTGTCGCGGAAGGACGCCACTTTGATGATGACGTTGAAGTGGGTATGACGGGTCACCTCGATATAAAAACCGTCCAACTGGTAGAGGGAAACCGTGTGGAAGCCTTCGGCTCTTTCGGCCAGCAGCACGCCTCTCTTCCAGGCGGTATCAACCTGGTCCAGCTCCTGTAGTGTATTAAATTCGCGGTATTTCATAAGTGGTTCCCTATATAGATCGACAAAGTTCCAGCGGGTTTAGTGCCTGCCCAAAATAATTAGATAAAAGGCCCAAATCTATAGGTAAACGCTGCTTCTTAATAGATTGTTTTATTCACCACCGGGTATATCCCGGCACAGGAAGTTGCCGAAAATACTGTACCACTTTTTACGGGAAGGCACATATGTAATAGCTATGCCATACGAGCCATACGCTCCGGGCCGGAAGACCTGTCATGGCCAGCCGGCCAGGGGTATCCGAATGAGTCTTGGATGCTCCCCGTCTCCCGGGTGGTTCATGTTCAGTCACTAGTAAGCTGCTGTGGGTCAGGAATTAACGTCCGGGTGTGCCGTCCTTCGGGACCGTGCCACCCTGCCCCCCGGTCCTGATGTGCAGGCCTTCTCCGATCCTCGCTTTCTTTCCCTCGGGGTGGGGTTCTTTTTGCCCCATACCGTGAAAACACGGGTACCCTCCCGGTGTTAATACCCGTCCGGGAGCAAAAGGCTTCTTCTAATTTGCATCCTGAAACAGGCCCATCTTCACCCGCTAGCTCGAACGCAACCAAATAAATATAGCTACCAAAACTAACTATTTAACAGTGGTTATTCTACTTCCACACCCTTGTGTTTACAAGGGTGTTTTTCTTTGCCTGCGCACGGGGGCCTGGCTCGTGTCCCGATAGCTATCGGGAGGTGAGGGGTGAGGGGTGAGTGAGGCTCTCGTACAGCATATCGCGTACAGCTTCCTTCCCTCAAAATTCCAGAATTGTCCAATTAACTAATTGTTCTTCCCTCTCGCAGCTCGTAGCTCACAACTCGCAGTTTCTCTCCCTTCCCCGTAGAAATACGGGGTAATAAAGGGTGTTAGTACTATTGCCCGGGAAGGCCCGTCTTGCTTTCTTTGTTCCTGATCTTTTTAAGTGTCTGAAACAGAAAATGGTTAAAAACAAGCAGTAAGTTTTCTCTAAAGCAGTAATTTGATACGCTTCAGGTCCTTTGTCTCCACATGGGACCTCTTTTTTTGCCCTCCCTAAGCTCTACCGTGTTTTCACGGTTGACCAGCACGGTTGCCTGCCTTTTCTTTGTCTGCAACCCATACCCCCTGTATGACTTCAACATTACTTTTCATCGACGGGCACCCCATTGCCTATGTCATCGAACCCGATGGCGAACGCTTCCTCCTCTATCCCTTCCACGAAGTGCACCCCGATGTGGCGCCCCCCAGCCTCACCGCCCGCCGGGAGGATAACCAGTGGATCATTGAGGGCTGCCCCTGGCAGGACCTTCACGACCAGGTAGTGGAAGACCTGGAGAACTATATCAAGCAAAGGATTACTGCCTAGGGAGGCTATACGCTATACGCTGTACGCAATGAGTGATGAGTGGTGAGTAATGAGTGGGTCTCCTCTAAAGCGGGCTTTCCTACAGTAGGCTACTGATTGCAGCGATGCAATAATGAATCATTTAATAATCAATAATCCCCTCCCGCAAACCTCTTCCCCCTCACGGACACGGCCATGGACCATGGACTATCGACCTTGGACCTTCTTCCCGCAGTTCATAACACGCAGCTTCTCTTCCGTCCCTCAATCCTCCTGCCTGAAATAGAACGTCGACAGGGTCAGCACCACCCGGATGCTGTAATAGGCCAGCCACTGCTTCAGCTGCCTAAAGGAGAACAGCCTGATGGGGAAGGTGGTGGTATTGATGTGCACACACTGCTCTTTAATAACCCGCTCTATCTCGTTCTGCGCCTTCACGGCCAGGTTGCCGTCGCGCACCTCCAGGTTCAGCTCCACGGAGGCAAAAGTGCTGATGTCGTTGATGTTGTAGGAGCCCAGCGTCAGCCAGTCGCCGTCTACCACCGACACCTTGGCGTGGAGCACGGTGGGCTGGTACTCGTAGATCTCGATGTGGTGGCGCAGCATCCAGCGGTACAGGTAGCGCTCGGCGTGCTTCGAAATGGCCACGTCTGAGGTGCCGGCCAGCACCACCCTCACCTTCACCCCGCGGCGGGAGGCCTGGGCCAGGCGCTTGCGCAGCATCTCGCCCGGCAGGAAATAGGAGCACATGATAGTAATACTCCGGCTCGCCGTGCGGAACTCGCGGCTGTAGGCCCGCCACACTTCCTGCTTGCGGCGCACCCAGTCATTCTGCAGCACGCGCACCGAGCACTGGCAGTCGGGCAGCTCGCCTTCCACCACGTCCTTTTTCAGGGGCAGGCGGTTAGAGCGCGACACGTCCTTGTTCCACAGCTTGCAGCAGATGTTATAGAGCTCCAGCACCGCTTCCCCCTCCACGCGCAGGGCCATATCCAGCCAAGCCGGCTGTCCGGGCAGGTCGTTGTAGCGGTCGGCTATGTTGGTGCCGCTCACCAGGGCCGTGCGGTGGTCGAAGACCATCACCTTGTGGTGGAGGCGGCGGCCAAAGTAAAAGCGGTCGCTCTTGAACAGCGGCTGGAAGTAGCGGAAGTTCACCCCGGCCTCTTCCATGCTTTCAATGAAGGCGTCGGGCAGGTCGCGCGAGGCATAGCCGTCCACCAGCACGTACACCTTCACCCCGCGGCGGGCGGCTTCTTTCAGGGCCTCGGAAACGGCGATGCCAGTTTGGTCGTCGTTGTAGATATAGGTCTGCAGGTGGATAGAGTGCTGCGCCTCAGCGATCAGCTCTTCCAGGACCGAGAAGAACTCAGCGCCTCCGTGTAGCAGCTGAACGCCATTGCGGGTGGTGTAGCCTACCGGTTTTTTTCTTCTCAGCATTAGTCGATGATGGGCCAATGGTAACAGGATTCTTTAGTGTAGTAAAAATAAGGGAGCTTTTGATCACTGCTCCCAATAATAAGCAGAATCACCCCACCTCTTGGCTGTGTTGCAAACCTTGGCTAATTTCAATCCACTCTACCCATGCAGCACGTTGCCCGGCATATCGAAACCCGTAAAGGAATGGAGGGACTCGTAGAACAGCTCCACCACCTGCTCTCCGGCTCGGAACTCAATACCCTGCTGCTGGAGCTTTTCCGCCGGCGGGCAGGCGATCGCAACGCCCCGCAGGTGCTGCAGCAGTTCGCCTCAAACCGCTTTTGCGCCCCCTCGCCTATAGAGCAACTGCATTACCTGCAACACGATACCGGCTTAGTTGCCAAAGCTACCGCCCATGGCTTCCGCTCCCTGCAGCTTTCGCCCCTGGCGCCGCTGGGCACCTGTTCGGCCGTGGGACTGGTGGACCAGAACAACGTAGTGAGTGCCCTGAGGGGTACCGAGGTGGTGGCCGATGCCACCAACGTACTGGCCTTGCAGGTGGCCCTCGATACCCAAAAGAGCCGGTCAAAGGAACCGGTAAAATATTGCACCGTGCACCGTCACGTGCGCAGCCAGGCCCTTACCGAGCCCTGGCACACACCCCACTTCAGTATTTTCTGCGCCGTCACCGGCGGTTTTGACCGCGGCGCTTACGCCTTTGAATGTGCTGCCCTGCGCGACCATATTGACCTTTACCTTTCCCTGTTACTGGACAGCTTTGACGCACCCAACCTGGTGCTGCGCTTTTACCTGAAAGGCCAGGTCCCGCAGTTCCGCGGCCACCTGGAGGAGCAATTGACCGGCCTTCCTGATGGTATGGCCCTCCACCTGGAGGAGCAGCCGGAGCCCAATGCTTACTACCACACGGTGCAGTTCAAATTCTTTATCCGGCACCAGGGAGCCGAGATCAACCTTATCGACGGGGGTTTTGTGCCCTGGACGCAGGACCTGCTGCAAAACCGTAAGCACCGCCTCCTGATCAGCGGCGCCGGCACCGACCTGATGCTGAAGCTAAAGCTGGGGTTGATCTGATAACCAGACTCTGCTTCCTGTTTGACGTTCCCTTTTGCTCCTTCACCAAACCTTACACAAGGAGGTAGAGACAACCAGTTTGTTCCACTTTTTAATTAGTTCCTTAAACATTTTACACCGCCTGTTGTTCTT
>DASWYM010000245.1:0-5305 GCA_036404975.1 Chitinophagaceae bacterium | reverse complement strand
AAGCTTTGGGACTCTTTAAATAATCAATTATGAGACTACCTCTTATTATATTGCTGATCGTCACTTACCTCCTTGGCTGCAACAAAGAGTTCAAAAAACAGGACCCAAAGGATGATTTTAAAGGCTCCGAGGAGCTTACAGGAAGAATAACCTTCAGGAACCTGCACTCCGGTAACGGCCGGGAAGAACCACTGGCAGGGAAGAAAGTGTACCTGGCTTATACGCCTTCGGATACGGCCAACTATCTCTATTACACCCTTACCGATGCCCAGGGCAACTTTCGCTTTGATCATTTGTATGAAGGCAAGGGATATACACTCTATACAAGGGATACCATAAATAATGTGTTATATACTTCTTACACAGAATTCACGCCTCCTAAAGACAAGATCAATATCGTAGCTGTTAACGACACCTTGCGCCAAACCGGCATTTTGTTTTACGTCGTAGATGCCAATGGTCAGCCTTTCCCCGGTGCCCGCTTATGCCTGTTCAATAACGAGCAGCTGTTCCTGGGCGATACCTGTACAGGCAGTATTGGAAGCAACACCACCGATACATTAGGCCGGGTAGTGTTTTATAATATTAAAGAGGGACAATATTATGCTAAGGTTAAGACGAATGCCGGGAATACCCCGTTAAAAGGGGATACTTCATTCCTGTACCAGCCGAATGCTGTAACACCTATTACCCTCAGACTAAAAACTACCACCAGCGCCAGGAATGGAATAGAAGTCACCACCGTAAATGAACAAAACCACATCATGCCCAACACGCAGGTATGCCTTTTCAACAATCCTGCTTTCTTTCTTACCGACAGCTGCACAAAGGCAATCGTAAATACATCCACAAACAGCAATGGCACCCATATGCTCCCTAACCTGGAACCCGGGCGCTATTATTTACTCGCACAACAAACTTTCCGGGATTCTTTATATAAAGGAACCAGCATTATTGATGTAACAGCTGTAGGGGTACAGAAAACCAGGATAGTGCTCCAGGCTACATCCCTTGTAAAAAATCAAATCCGGATTACCGTGAACGATGAAACAGGCAGCCCCGTGGCCCAAACACAGCTCTGTCTCTTCAACAGCCAGGTACTTTTCAATGCAGATACCTGCTTAGGAAATATCGACCGAAAAATGACAGACCTGCAAGGTAAGGCTCAATTTACCAATCTCCCCGAAGGCCGGTATTATATCCGTGCCAGGGCCGCCTTCAGCAACCTGGTACTCAAAGGCTCGGACATCATCGACCTAAGCCAAAACGCCGCTGTTGATCGAACAATCTTCGTTCGTCAATAGCGTAGACATTACACCCGGCAATTTGTTCTTTCAAACGGATGCAATCCCATGCTTTTGAACTGACCGAAAAAAGTGCCGCTGACACTGGCATCAGTACTAGCTACCAGCCGGAAGGCCATTGCCAATCCCACCGGGTTGCGGCAATGGAGCCGGCACCCTCACGCTCACCCGCAGCGCTTTGCCCTTTCACGGTCCGCCCGGGGTCTCCGCCTCCGGTTGATTAAATGCGGGACCCCGGGCTTGCACTATACCCCCACTGACTACGATCGGCTACCATCGTGGGAGCTGGCGGGGTATCCGTCTGGCCCGGGGTCCCCTCCGCCCGCGCTGCGGGAGACCCCGGGGGTACGGCTGTAATTTTAAGGATCATAACGATCCGCTTTCCTTCCTTCGTGTTCCCGATTGCTATCGGGATCGTATTAATTCGTGTTCTCTCTCCTAATTCCTAATCCCTAATTCCTAATCCCTAATTCCTAATCCCTAATTCCTAATTCCCTATTCCCCTAATCCCTCCACTCTCTTCTACGCTTCTGTCCAGAGGTTTCTTTCGCAGAAGACTTGTTAAGAACCGGTAAGCGGCGGCGGGAGGCCTTCGCTCCCCCCCTATCTTCCAGGGTCCTGGTAGCGGCTCAATGCTTCCACGTAATAATAGTCGGCATAGGTAAGCGGTACGTCCACTTCCGAGCGGGCCGGCAGGTGGCCCACACTATGGCGCAGCAGGAAGCCGCCGTTTTCGCCGTAGGGTGCCGTATACGCCGGTGAAGCCAACGAACGCAGCATCGCCCCGGCGGCATCAAGGTAGGTGGCAGCGGCGGCTTTTTCGCTGTACCCCGCCAGCTCGATGAGGGCCGATGCAATGAGGGCGCCGGCAGAGGCATCGCGCCTGGTGTTTGGAATACCCGGGGCGTTAAAGTCCCAGTAAGGAATCTTATCAGAAGGAAGGTTGGGATGATCCAGGATAAAACCGGCAATCTTCTGTGCCTGTTCCAGGTAGACAGGGTCGTGGGTTTCGCGGTACATCACGGTGTAGCCATACAAGCCCCATCCCTGCCCGCGGGCCCAGGCCGACGAGTCGGACGCCCCCTGCACGGTACGCTTCTGCTGCACGGCACCGGTCTCCGGGTGGTAATTCACCAGGTGGTACGAGCTATTGTCGGGACGGAAATGGTGCTTTAGCGTAGTGTTGGCATGGGTAACGGCCATACGGTAGAACGAGGAATCGCCGGTAACCTTGGTGGCCCAGAACAAGAGCTCCAGGTTCATCATGTTGTCGACGATCACCAGGAAGTCGCCCGCCTTTGAATTCCACGAGCGGATAGCTCCTACTTTTTCACTATAGCGGCTGGCCAGTGAGCGGGCACTATTGAGCAGGATCTGTTTGTTCTCCTCGCTGGGTGCCAGCCTCTGGGCATTCCCAAAGCTGCAGAACATCATAAAACCCAGGTCATGGGTGTTCTTATTAAACTGCTCTTTTTGGAGCACCTTCATAATGCGCTGCGCCTCCTTCCACAGGGCCGTATCCCCCGTTTGCTCGTAGAGGTAGATCAGCGTGCCGGGATAAAAGCCGCTGCACCACCAGCCCGAACCGCTGTTTTCCCACCTGGCCGCCGCTTCATAGTAGGTCTTCGGAAAGCTGTCGGCCGGCAGGTGCTTTGCCAGGAACGTGTATTGCTCGCCGGCAGCCCTGAAAATGGCAGGGGTTTCTTTGATCAACTGTTTGCCGGGCTGGTAGGCGTGCAGGTTCCTGTGGCACGATACCCCCTGCAGCCAGGCACCTAAAAGCAGCAGGCAGGTCAGTTGCTTGTATGTCATCATCACTTTTTGGATATGCTTGTTTTCTTTTTTCTTATACCATGGACCAGCCCGCCCCTATGGCTGCAGCAGTCCTGGTGCTTCCTTCAGTGCAAACCGGCCCTGGAGGCGGATGTCGTCCGAGGCGCTGCCGATCATCAGGAGGAAGTCGCCGGGCTCGGCTCCCCACTGCAGCTGCTGGTTGAAGAACGACAACTTTTCCTTGTCGACGACAAACCGGATCGTCCTGCTTTCACCGGGCTGCAACATCACTTTGGTAAAATCCTTTAACTCCTTCACCGGGCGGACAACAGAAGCCACTTCGTCGCGCAGGTATAACTGAACTACCTCTTCGCCCGCATACTTACCCGTGTTGGTAAGCCGGAACGTTACCAGGATGGAATCATTACTACTGATAGCTGCTTTGCTCAACCGGAGATCGCTGTAACCAAAGGTGGTATAGCTTAAGCCGTGGCCAAAAGCAAACCGGGGGCTCTTCTGCAAGTCTATATACCCCGACCGGTACCGGCCAGGCTGGTCATCATCGGGCGCGGGACGCCCGGTATTGAGATAAGCGTAATAAATGGGAATCTGTCCTTCCGTGCGCGGAAAGGTCATCGGCAGTTTAGCCGAAGGGTTATAATCACCAAACAAGACGTTGGCAATGGCCGTACCGGCTTCACTACCCAGCCACCAGGTGTACAGGATGGCCGGCACATGATCAGCCGTCCAGTTAAACACCAGGGGGCGGCCGGCATTGATCAGCACCACTACGGGCTTACCGGTTGCCTGTACAGCTCTGATCAGTTCTTCCTGCACCCCCGGTAAATGGATATCTGCACGGCTTTTGGCCTCCCCGCTCATGTCCCGTTTCTCGCCGACGCTTAGGATCACCACATCGGCCTGCCCGGCCACGGCTATTGCCTCGGCAATTCCGGCCCTTGATGTGTCGGATATAGCACACCCCTGGGCATACAACAACTCGTTGTTCATACCCACCTTCCGTTGAATGCCCTCCCACTGCGATACCACATCGCTGTTGTCCGGCCAGGCCACGTTCCAGAAGCCAAGCATATCGTCCTCAGATTTCACCAGGGGACCAATGAGAGCGATCTTTTTCCCGCTCTTCGGCAGGGGCAACACCCCACCTTCATTTTTCATCAGCACGATACTTTTTTGTGCCATATCCATGGCCGCTACCCTGTGCTGAGGATGGTTCAGTTCCTCTTGTTCCCTCCGGGCATTGCTAAACCGGAAAGGATCATCAAAAAGACCCAGTTCAAATTTCTTTCTAAGGATCCGTCTCACCGCATCGTCTACCAGCGCCAATGGCACTTTCCCCTCTTTTACCAGCTTCACCAGGTTGCCCGTATAACTCCGGCTCTCCATATCCATATCACTGCCGGCTTTCAGCGCCACTTCCGCTGCCCCGTATTTATCACCGACAAAGCCGTGCTGGATCATCTCGCCAATAGAGCCCCAGTCGCTCACTACAAAGCCGTTAAACTTCCACTTTCCTTTCAGGATATCACGCTGCAGGTAGGCACTACCCGTGGCAGGCACTCCGTTGAGGTCGTTGAAACTGTTCATGAAGGTGGCAGCGCCTGCATCCACTGCCGCTTTGAAGGGCGGCAGGTAGGTCTCCCACAACATACGGTCACTCATATCCACCGAGTTGTAGTCCCGGCCACCAATTGCTGCCCCATAGGCGGCAAAATGCTTGGCACAGGCCATGACCGCATCCAACTGGCCCAGGCCGGAACCCTGGAATCCCTTTACCCTTGCTTTTGCAATAAGGCTGCCCAGGTAGGGATCTTCTCCCGCACCCTCCATCACGCGTCCCCAGCGGGGATCCCGGCCTATGTCTACCATGGGAGCAAAGGTCCAGTGCAGCCCGGCTGCCGCGGCTTCACGGGCGGCTATGCGGGAGCCCAGCTCTATGGCGCCCAGGTCCCAGGAAGCCGCCTCAGCTAAGGGGATCGGGAAGGTCACTTTATACCCATGAATCACATCCAGTCCAAAAATCAGGGGGATCCGCAGGCGCGATTGCATCGCCAGCTCCTGCATTCGGCGGGTGCGCTCCACACCCCGCACATTCAGCATCGAACCAACTTTACCGGCTTTGATGTCCTGGATTAAATTAGTGTAGGGACTTTTTGGGCCTGTCACTTCTTCCTTACTGGAAAATTGGTTCAGCTGCCCCACTTTCT
>DASWYM010000244.1:0-7850 GCA_036404975.1 Chitinophagaceae bacterium | reverse complement strand
CTACCGTGAAGACGACCAGGGCAACGAGTTTTTCATGTACTATCTCGATGCCGGCAAAGCCTGTGCGATCTCGCTGGTGTGTGCCCTTGGCCGCGAAACCAGTGGCCTGATGGCTAAGGCGGTCAACGAGTCTACGGTGCTCACCATCCCTGTACAGTACGTCGACGCCTGGATGGGCAAGTATAAAAGCTGGGCACAGTTTGCGCTAAGCTCCTACCGCGAGCGCTTTGACGAGCTGCTGCAGACCATTGATCATGTCGCCTTCCGCAACATGGACGAGCGCCTGCTGTTTTACCTGAAGCGCCACCAGGAAAAATTCAGGACCAGCATCATTAACGTTTCCTTCACCGAAATAGCCCAGGATCTGAATTCCTCGCGCGAAGTGATCTCGCGCCTGATGAAAAAGCTCTCCGACAAGGGCGTAGTTCAACTGCACCGCTCCCATGTCGAAATCGTCAACCTCGAAAAAGCCCTGTCGTGATCTATATCACGGAATAGATTTTTTAGTTCGTACAGTTTTGCATGCAAACTTATACGCATGGAGATTGTAGGATACATTGCTTCACTTATTATTGGCGTGTCGCTGGGGCTTATCGGCGGCGGCGGGTCCATACTGACCGTGCCGGTGCTGGTATACCTCTTTGGTGTTGAACCGGTGCTTGCCACAGCTTACTCACTTTTCATTGTGGGCAGCACCAGCCTGATCGGCGCCTTCCCCAAGTACAAGCATGGGTTGATCAATATAAAAACCGCTGTCATCTTTGGTATTCCTTCTATTGCCGCTGTGTTTGCCACGCGCAAGTTCATTGTGCCGGCCATACCCGATGTCGTATTCACGCTCGGAGGTTTTGCCGTCACCAAGAGCCTGCTGATGATGCTGCTCTTTGCGGTGCTGATGGTGGTGGCTTCCGTATCGATGATCCGGGAAAAGGCCCCTGTATATGAAAAGCCGGTGGCGCAGAAGTTCAACTATCCCCTGATCCTGTTGGAAGGGGTTGTGGTGGGTACGCTGACCGGCCTGGTAGGTGCCGGTGGCGGTTTCCTGATCATCCCCGCCCTGGTGCTGCTTAGTAAACTGCCGATGAAGCAGGCGGTAGGTACCTCGCTGCTGATCATTGCCGCCAAGTCGCTTATTGGCTTTACAGGCGACCTTTCCAACTACGAGATGGACTGGAGGCTACTGCTGACCGTTACAGCCATTGCCATGGCCGGTATCTTCCTGGGCAACTGGCTCAACCACAGGGTGCCGGCTGAAAAGCTGAAGAAAGGTTTCGGATGGTTTGTGCTGGTGATGGGTATCTACATCATCATAAAAGAACTGGCATTTCCCGGCACCGGCGGCGGTCACTAATCCTTACTCCTTACTGTGACTCCGGTCACGAATTAGCCCGTTTTCCTGAATCATATTTGTGTAACATAAAAAGCTATTGACATGAAGATCGAACAAATTTATACCGGTTGCCTGGCACAGGGTGCCTACTATATTGAAAGCGAAGGTGAAGCTGTAGTGATCGATCCTTTGCGCGAAGTAGAGTCTTATATCCAAAAGGCCGAAGCCGACGGAGCGAAGATCAGGTATGTCTTCGAGACTCACTTCCACGCCGACTTTGTGTCCGGTCACGTAGATCTGTCCAAAAAGACCGGCGCCCCCATCGTGTATGGACCTACTGCCCAGCCTGGCTTCCCCGCTCATATCGCTAAAGACGGTGAGGAATTTAAGGTAGGTAACGTAACCTTTAAGGTGTTACACACGCCTGGTCACACCATGGAGAGCGCCTGCTACCTGCTGAAGGATGAAAGCGGCAGGGACGTAGCTCTTTTCTCCGGTGACACCTTGTTTATCGGTGACGTAGGCCGCCCCGACCTGGCTCAGAAAGCCGCCAGCATGACCCAGGAAGAGCTGGCCGGTACGCTGTACGACTCGCTGCGTAACAAGGTGATGCCGCTGGCCGATGACATCATTGTGTATCCTGCCCACGGTGCCGGCAGTGCCTGTGGTAAGAACATGAGCAAAGAAACGACCGATACTTTGGGGCACCAGAAGCAAACCAACTATGCTTTGCGTGCCAACATGACCCGCGAAGAATTTATAAAAGAAGTGACCGAGGGATTGGCTACCCCGCCTGCCTACTTCCCGCTGAACGTAATGCTGAACAAGCAGGGCTACGAAAGTATAGACGAAGTGATGAAGCGCGGCCAGCAGGCCCTGTCGCCCGAGGGTTTTGAAGCAGCGGCCAACGAAACCGGTGCCCTGATCCTGGACACCCGCGACCCGCAGGTGTTTGCCCAGGGCTTTATTCCCAACTCGATCAACATCGGTATCGACGGCAGCTTTGCCCCCTGGGTAGGCGCCCTAATCCCCGATATTAAGCAGCAGATACTGCTGGTGGCCGACGAGGGCAGGGAAGAAGAAGTGATCACCCGCCTGGCCCGCGTAGGGTATGATTATACCATTGGTTACCTGAAGGGCGGATTTGAAGCCTGGAGAAGAGCCGGCAAAGAGGTAGATACCATCACTTCGGTAACCGCTGAAGAACTGGCTCAGAAGATGAAAAGTGAAAAGGTAGCAGTCGTAGACGTGCGCAAGGCCGGTGAGTACCAGAGCGAGCACGTAGACGGTGCCCTGCACCTGCCGCTGGATACTATCAACGATCACCTTGCCGCACTGGATAAAGAGCAGCCGTATTATGTGCATTGTGCCGGTGGCTACCGCTCCATGATCTTCAACTCGATCCTGAAGGCAAGAGGCTTCTCTAATCTCATCGACGTGAAAGGTGGCTTTAAAGCCATCAAAGAGGCCGGTACCATCCCGGTGACGGATTATGTATGTCCCTCCACATTAAAATAAAGGGGTAAGGGGTACGCTGTGTAAGAGCAATAATAGTTCAAGTGGCATTTATAACTGCACCCGCCCTGTTGTTACAAGGCGGGTGCTTCTTTTTAAGGGAAAACATCAGCACAACACATGAAAGGCTTTGTACTACTAATCGCACTATTAGGAGCAGGAAAACTATGGGCGCAACACGACGAGCCGGCGAGCGATACCATAGCGGTGAAGGCAGATACCTTAAGCCTGCTGCAGGCATTTAAAAAGGGGACGATTCACGGGCATGCGCGGTATTTCTTTATGTCTACTCAAAACCGCAACGAGCTGACCGACTACTATGCCAACGCTGCCGGTGGAGGGCTCAAATACGAAAGTGCCCCCTTCAGGGGCTTCCAGGTAGGGGTGAGCGGCTTTTTTATTTACAATGTAGGCTCCTCGGACCTGTCGAAAACAGACCCGCTGAGCGGGCAGCGTAACCGGTACGAGATCGGCCTCTTCGATATGGAAGACCCGCACAATAAAACCGACATCGACCGGCTGGAGGAACTGTATATCCGCTACCGCAGGGGGAAGGGTTCTGTTACATTTGGAAAGCAGCTGATTCATACGCCTTTTATCAATCCCCAGGACACCCGTATGCGGCCTACGGAAACCGAAGGGGTATACGGAAGAGTGGAGGCAGGCGAGCAGTTACAACTGGAGGGAGGGTGGATTTACCGGTTCTCTCCCCGCAGCACGGTGCGCTGGTATTCTGTAGCCCAGTCTATAGGAGTGAACACGCAGGGCGTAAATCCCGACGGTAGCCCCGCTGATTATGCCGGCCATGTGGAAACCAGGGGCGTGGCCCTGCTGGGGGTAACATGGAAGCCATCGGAAGGTGTACAGCTTAAGGTCTTCGAGCAGGTGACGGAGAATGTTTTTCATACGTCGCTGGTGCAGGCGGGCTTTGAGAAAAAGGCCGGTGCCCGGAAGTGGCTGGGCGCCGTGCAGTACATACGGCAGGAGGCGCTGGGTAACGGCGGGAATGCCGATTCTGCCAGGGCCTATTTTAGTAAAGACAATAAAGTAAATATAGCAGGTGCCAGGGCGGGACTGGCCTGGGGTGCCTGGGAGACGACGGTCAATTATACCCGTATCTTCAGGGGCGGGCGCTTTACCATGCCGCGGGAGTGGGGTACCGAGCCCCTTTTTACTTATTTATCCCGGGAGCGGAACGAAGGCCTGGGGGACGTAAACGCCTTTTCGGCCACCGTGAAAAACAAGCTGCTGAAACAACGGCTGAGGTGGGAGGCCGGCTACGGTCACTATTACCTGCCAGACGTAAATAATGCAGCCCTGAACAAATATGGCCTGCCCTCGTACCGTCACCTGAAGCTACGCGGTGATTATGCCTTCGGTGGCCTGCTCAAAGGCCTGGAACTGGCCCTCCTGTTTGTGTACAAAGACGCGATCGGTGATGGGGGTAAGGATAGCCGCTACCGGATCAACAAGGTGGATATGGCTTCCTATAACCTGATCCTGAATTACAACTTTTAAGGAGCGGAATAAGGACTGCTGCAGCCTGAGCAGTGCGTGACCTATGTCACGGATACCATCCCCTTTTGTGCGCAAATTTGCTTTACGCCAACAGGCTAAAGCTGCTGTTCTTTAGTGCTCTTTGTATCGGAACAGCTGAGTGAATAGCCGGGTTGAAAACATAAATGAAATAATCAAAAACATAAACTATGAACCTACAAGACTTAAAAAGCGGACAGAAAACATTTGTAGATGTACGTACACCAGAGGAGTATGCCGGTGGGCATGTTCCCGGAGCCATTAACATTCCCCTGGACGAGATACAAAAGCGCCTGGACGAGTTTAAAGACATGCCTAAGCCGGTGGTGGCTTATTGCCGCAGCGGTGCCCGCAGTGGTATGGCAACATCGATGCTTAAAGGAGCGGGTGTACAGGATGTGATCAATGGTGGCGGAATCTCAGACGTAATGCAACAAATCAAATAACTATGTTCGACTTTATTAAGAATCTTTTTGGCTCTTCTACTGCCGACCTCGGCCAATTAATTGAAAATGGCGCCGTGGTGCTCGATGTACGCACCAAGGCAGAATACGATGCCGGCCACATCAAGGGCTCGAAACACATTCCGCTCGACAGGATCAAAACCCAGGTGGAAGGGATCCGAAAGCTCAATAAGCCGGTGATCACCGTTTGCCGCAGCGGCTCCCGGAGTGCCATGGCGAAAAACATCCTGAGCAGTGCCGGTGTCGAAGTGTACAACGGCGGCTCCTGGCTTACGCTGAAGAATAAATACGCGATGAAATGAGGACATTACTAACCGATTGGAATTTAATGCGCATCATCAGGCTGGTGCTGGGTGTGATCGTAATCGTGCAGGGAGTCAACAATGGAGAGGCGCTGTACTACGTGCTGGGCGGGATGTTGACCCTGATGGCACTGGCCAATACCGGCTGCTGTGGTGCCGGCGGTTGCACCGTAGATACCCGGAAGCGGGGAGTTACTGAAGAAAAGGAGATCGTTTATGAAGAAGTGGATACTACAAAATAAGTTATACATCATCGGTGCCGTGTTAGGTGCGATCGCCGGCTACCTGTACTGGCTATACATTGGATGCCTGACCGGCACCTGTGCCATCACGTCCGATCCTACGCGCAGCACCCTGTACTTTGCCGGGATGGGCGCCCTGTTCCTGGGGCTGTTTAAAAAAGGACCCAAAAAAGAAGCGACGTCTTCTGAATAAATCAGTGCATATGAAATTTGGAATAGTTAGTTTATTTTTATTGCTGCTGTCGCTGTGGACAACGGCTGCTTTGGCCCAGGAGGCTGCCCCCAGGATGGTGCCCTCCACTAAAAAAGAAGCAGTGGCGGTGCACCGCATTGTCATGCAGGTGAGCACGGCAGATACCCTCGAGCACAAGGGCCTGATGAATAACCTGAAGCACCTGGAGGAGGGCTGGGGCGACAGCGTACTAATCGAAGTAGTGGTGCACGGCCCGGGGTTGGAGATGGTAATGAAAGGCAAGGCCACCCAACAAGCAGCCATTCAGAATATGATCGGCAAAGGAGTCCGGTTCCTTGTCTGCCGCAACACCATGAAGCAGAAAAGTGTTACCGATGACCAGATCCTGCCCAACATAAGTTTTGTGGACATGGGCCTAGGCCATATCGTGCGCCGGCAGGAGCAGGGCTGGACCTATATCAAATCAGGTTTCTGAATACAGGAAAGGGAATTAGGAATTGGGAATTGGGAATTAGGGGGCTGTATGTTTTCTGTGACCCACTCATTACTCACCACTCATCACTCATTCATAGACCCAAAACAGGAAGAAACAGGAAATATAGACCCTTTTAGACCCGGGGTACTTCGTAAAACAGCAGTTATAGATAAACTTTGTCGTGATTCCAGTCACGAAAAAGGGTAGAGTCCGGCGCTAATTTTGAAAATAAAAAGACTATGGATATACAACAATGGGAAGATAAGAACCTTGCTCACTTTAGCTATGCTATCCTGAGCGATTGTGAAAAGAAAGTGGTATTGATCGATCCGGCGCGTAACCCGGAGCCCTATTTAGACTATGCAAAGAGGCACGATGCGGAGATCATCGGCATTATTGAAACCCATCCGCACGCTGACTTTGTGAGTTCACACCTGGAGCTCAGCCAGATTACCGGGGCCCCGGTATACATCAGCAAACTGGTGAATGTGGACTATCCGCACACGCCTTTTGATGAAGGCGACGCTATAGAATTTGGAAAGATCAGGCTGACGCCGTTGAATACACCGGGGCACTCGCCCGACAGTATCTCGATTGTGCTGGAGCACGACGGCAAGCAAAAGGCCGTGTTTACCGGTGACACCCTGTTTATTGGTGACTGCGGCCGCCCCGACCTGAGGGAAGGCGCCGGCAGCATCAAGGCCACGCGTGATTCGCTGGCCCGACAGATGTACTCTTCGCTGCGGGATAAGCTGTTGAAGCTGCCCGATGAGGTGATCGTGTACCCGGCGCACGGTGCCGGTACGCTGTGTGGTAAAGCGCTGAGCAAGGCCGAGAGCAGTACCATCGGGGCCGAAAAGATGACCAACTGGTCGCTGCAGGAGGCAACCGAGGAGGAGTTCGTAAAGAACCTGCTGGCCGACCAGCCGTTTATTCCGGCTTACTTCCCTTATGACGTGGAATTGAACCGCCGTGGCGCTCCCGCTTTCCGGGAGAGCATAGCAAGGGTGAAGGGCTCCGCTCCGGTTAAGAGTGCAGCGGATGCCGCTAAATTGCAGAAGGAGCTGTGGGTCGTGGATGCCCGTGCGGAAAAAGACTTTAAGGAAGGCCACCTACCACACTCGGTGAACCTGATGGAAGGCACCAAGTTTGAAACCTGGCTGGGCAGCATCATTAAGCCCGAAGAGAAGTTCTACCTCGGCGGGGAGTCGGAAGAGCAGTTGCAGCGCCTGATCGAGCGCACGGCCGCTATTGGTTATGAAGGCCAGATCGAAGGGGCTTTTGTGATTGGCTATGGTACCGAAAAGAGCGAGCCTATTGACCTGGAAAAATTCAAAAAGAATGCGGCGCAGTATACCATTATAGACGTGCGCAACCCTTCCGAAGTAAAAGATAACAAGTTATTTCCGGGTGCCATTGAGATACCTCTTGCAGAAATAAGGAACAGGGTAGATGAGATCCCGACCGGTAAGCCTATCGTGGTGCATTGTGCCGGGGGCTACCGCAGTGCCGCAGCTTCTTCCCTGGTGGAGGCTAAGCTGGATGGCAATGCCAAAGTGTTTGATTTGAGCGAGGCTATTAAGGAATTCTCTAAATAACTCTAAAAAAACAGCAGGGCAGCTGCGTGCAGGTATATTTTCTGTATGTTAGCTGCCCTGATTGTTCCCGATCCGGGCAATAAGTACTTTTGCTAATTTTTAATAATGACTGTGTTATGCGACAATTGATTCAATCCTACGTAGTACCTATGAAAATTTTAGTATTTTTTTCCTTAGCGATTGTACTCCTCAGCT
>DASWYM010000243.1:0-6160 GCA_036404975.1 Chitinophagaceae bacterium | reverse complement strand
TCCGGAAATAGCGAGCCGAAAGACGCGCAAACTTGCTCACGCTGTCCCAGGGCATCGCCTTGTCCAAGCCGATCCATTGGCCACTCCAGTCGGATGATCCTAACAGGACCATACTGAAGAAAGCCGGTGTGCTCCAGTCTCCTTCACCCAAATTGGTCCACACCTTTACTTTCCAATATACCTCCTGCCTGCTCTTCAACGGTTTGCCGGCATAGTGCACATGCAGCGACTGTCCCGAAACCACTTTGCCCGAGTTCCAGAGATCTCCTTCATTCCGGGCCAGCTTTACCGGTGAAGATGCCACCAATACCTGGTAGGCCTGCTGCTCCACCCCTCTTTGTTCGCTAATGATCTGCCAGCTCAGGCGCGGCAACCGCACATCAATGCCTTTGGGATTCACCAGCATTTCACTTTTCAGATGACTGATCCGGAAACCGTCCATGGCCTTGGCAGACCCTGCACATAGCAGCGTAAAGATGGCCAGTACTATATATAGAATACTCTTTTTCATGGTTGATAATTTCTTGTAGTTTGTGCATCTCTGAAATCAAAGTATAGAACGATCTCAAGCGCGCGCTCCGGTTCCTTTTCGTAATCGTAGAACGCATTCTTCATCCCCATAGGTCCGGTTGTTTCTGCTCTTTGGGTCTTGGTGCCGATGCTGCTGATACCCTGCATAAACGACAGGTCACCGCCAGGAAATAAGGGCTCATAGTTGTGCCACTGATCGGTTTTATAGGCGGGCGTAAACAGGCGAAAATACAGGCCTTCATTGTCGGTGTAAACGGTAAAGGATTGATTGCTGGTATAGAAGGTACACCAGTACATATTCGAATGATACCCTTTGAACTCAGGATATTTCCAGCTTTCTCCAGTTTCTGTATTGTTATATTCTTTATTCCAGACACCAAACAGGTTGCCTTTCAACCGGTTCTTCCACACACGGTAAGGACCGTTGCCCATATACCATACACTTTTGAGTTCGCTTTCCGGGAAAGAGAAGTTGACCCCATCAAACCAGGTGAAATAAGCTTCCGGAAAATAACGAACCTTCATCCGTATGATACCGGAAGGTAAAATAGCCCATTGCAGGGTATTATAGTGCTTCTTCCGGTCGAAGGTGGACTCAATGAAAAGGGTATCCCCCGAACTCCGGTGCTTGAAGGTCGAAAAGTTGTTGACGGCCTCCTGTACCACCGGTCCATTAGTAAGCGGGATGATGCCTTTGCGGTTCTGTACCTTCTGTAATAGACCGGTACGCTTGTGAATACGTGCACTGACGCCATTTACGCTTATAGAGTAAGTAGAATCCTCTTCCTGTACATTTATTTTACCAGTGCCTTTCAGCTTTAGAACAATGTTGGCTACGTCAGCAGGGCGCTTAATAGGAAAACTCCAGGTGAACACTTCTTTCCCATCGGCACCCAAGGCTGTCAGGTACAAGACATCGTATTGATTCCATTGTGCGGGGAGAGCCATTTTCAAAACCCCTCTTTCCAATGGTTTAAGTCGAGGTGCCGGGATTGTTCCTTTTAAAGCCGGCAGGGGGAATTGGTGCAGGCTTTTCAGTTGCCAGTGGAACCGGCACTGTTCCAGGTTGGTAAAGTGATAGCGATTTTCTACAGGGAAAGAGCCATCAAAACCCTCGGCAATTTCTCTGCGACCTATATAAACAGGACTCCATACTTCTTTAATCGTAAAATAGCTTCCTTCCTTCTCATGATAAGGCCCCACGATCCCGTCTGCTCCACGGTGCTTATCTGTGTCAATTGAGTCATTCTTGTCTTTACGCACGACACCCTGGTCGGCGAAGTCCCACAGGAAACCACCGGCGCTCAGCGGGTTGTGCCACATCTTTTCCCAGTAATCTTCCAGGCCGGCACCGTGGCCGCCGTCAAACTGCCCGTGCAGAAACTCCGTAGGCATTACTATAGCGCGCCCGGCTTCGTAGTTGCCGATGCCGTAATTGTATTCGCGGTAGTGCTGGGTCTCTATACCGCCAAACAGCTGCCAGGGATGTACAACAGGCCGCTTTTGAATGTCATATTCAGCAAATAAAGGATCCAAATCGAAGTTGTGTCCTCCTTCATTTCCATTAGCCCAGATGATTATGGAAGGGTGGTTAACATCATGATCGATCATTTCCTTCAAAAGCTTTGTGCCAGTTGGGGTATCATAATGTCCATGCCAGCCCGCCAATTCGTCCATTACGAAAAGCCCCAGCGAATCGCACACATCCAGGAAATGCTCATCGGGCGGATAATGGGCCATTCGGACCGCGTTCATGTTCATATCCTTTATGAGCAGCGCCTCCTTGATGCTGATCTTCCTGCTGGTAGTGCGCCCGCTGGCCGGGTGAAACGAATGGCGGTTCACCCCCTTCATTTTTACCTTTACGCCATTAACATAAATGCCGTCCCGCTGCTTTACTTCTACGGTTCGGAAACCTATCATTTCAGAGGTCGTGTGTACGGCCTTTCCCTTTTTATAGAGCGTAAAGACAACTTTATATCGGTTGGGAAACTCCGGTGTCCAGAGTTTGGGCGAAGCAAAAGTACCCTGGATCAAAGCTTTGCCGGATGCAGGTATAGTACTCGTCAAGGACTGGCCCACCTTAGTGCCATCACTTTGAAATAGTTGCACGCCTACTTTATCGCCCCCGCTGGCCTGTACCGCTGCCGAAAACCGGCCGTTGGCTTTGGCATCTATAGCCACATGCGCTATATGCTGTTGCGGTAAAGCCTCCAGGTACACCGGCCGGAAGATGCCACCAAAGATCCAGAAGTCGGCTTTACGTTCCGCTTCATTAACCGAAGCGTTAGCGGAGTGCTTCGAAACCGTTACTTCCAGCAGGTTCTTTCCTTCATAATTTAAAAGGGAAGTTATATCATAACGGAAAGCGTAAAAAGCTCCCTGGTGCACTTCACCGGCCGGGCGGCCGTTGATCTTCACCTCCGTATCGGTCATGGAGCCCTCAAAAACAATATCTATTCTCTTGTTCTTCCACCCGGGAGGAAAGGTAAATTCAAATTGGTACAGTCCCTGTTCCCTTCCACGCACACTGTCTTTGACAAATCCATAATCATATTTTCCAAAGCCCTGCAGCTCCCAGCAGGAAGGCACCGGTATCGTCGTCCATTTACCCGAATTCATGCCGGCGGTACAGTAAAACTTCCAGTTAACAGTATGATCGCTACCCGTGCCGGACAGATATAATTGTTCTGTCTTCTGTCCAAATGAAAGACTGCAGGAAATGACCAGAATCAGCAGAATCAAAAGATGCCTCGTGCTCCTCACAGGCAAATTCTTTTGTCTACCTGTAATGCCCTGTAGTTGGAAAGCCTTCATGATATAGTGGACTACTGCCATGGGGCGCAAATAAACTTTAATGGGTGGTCTTCAAAGAAGTAATGAAATATTCCGCCTTTTTTTCCTTTTCTCCCGCGCCAGGCAGATCATAGTTTTGATCAGTTGGTGTATCTGCATCCGGGAAACGGCGAACAGGACCAGTGCGGAAAACGATCCGGTCGATACTGGCCAACGGCGCAAAGAACAAGCCTGTAGGCAAAGCCTTATCATTGACTCTAACGTTATAAAACCGTGTGTCCGTATTCAACTCGATGCGAATGTGGTAAGTTTCACCGGCATTATACTTCATCAGGTTACGATTGCGGTAACCGGCTTTTGTAATAAAGTTTCCTGTCGAATCAAAGGAAAGACGCACACCCGGAGTGCCTTTGGCATCAGTAAACTCAATATCCAGCTGTCCCTGGTTATTTTGCCCGGGTATGACGGTGAACTCTGCCACCATCCTTTTGGAAGAAGGAATCAGCCGCTCAGCCTTTGCATACTCAAAGGGATCCCAGTCCTTCAGTGCCAGGGCCTTGGTGCCATTAGCTACTTTCTCTATGGCTACCGGGGTCCAGAGACCGCTGTAATAATTCCACTGCGCCAGTTCCTTTCCGTCCGGCATTTGACCAAACACTTCATTTACCGGCTGTGTCACCTTGTCTTGTACCGGAACAGGCACAGAAGCCACCCAGATATCTTCCTTGTTCATGCTGTACGTTACCCAAATCTTGCCATCGGGAGGGGTACCGTTGCCTTCTACAATGCCTCTTACGTATTGAGGTCCGTAGGATTTATAAGCACCGCCATAGCGCATGCTGGTGATCTCCCCGTTTACCAGGAGCAGGTTATGGTAATTCAAACCATCGTTGCTTACCGATAGCGCCAGGGGCCAGCGGAACTCTGAAGGGTTGTACACGGTGGCGTACTTACCATCGCTGGTTTTCTGTCCCCAGATTTTTGCATTACTATTGACAAACTTCGGTGCGCGCAGGGGACTATACATCCAGGTTTTTCCTTCATCCTTGCTAACCGAGGTAAGGGCGTTTTTCCAAAGACCCACCACTCTCCCATCTGCAAGATGATAATAACTGAACGCCTTCACCTGTTTTTTCAGGGGGATCAGCATATCATCCCGGTCGGCCTCCTCTACCCACTGTTGCATCATCAGTGGCGATGACAGTAATTCATTACACGCTTCTACAAAGCCTTTGTCCCGGCTGGCTGTGTAGAATGGATAAGATGTATTCCTCTTGTTCCAGTCTTTATTATACCGGATAAAATAAATGGGTCCAAATCTGCCGTCTTTATAGACCTCTCTTACCACTCGGCCAATTCCCATTCCATCATTGGGATCATCGCCGGGACCCAGCACAATACCATGATACGCCAGCGTTAGCAGCCTGTCCTTCTTCGATACAAAGAAGCCCATACGCTGATGTGGAACGGAATAAAGGTCTTTTGCCTTTTCTTCCCGTCCTTCCTTGGTGGTGCCATCCGGAATTCTGTAAGGTGGAAAGATAATGGTGGGTTTACTCCATTGATACCCATTTTTCGAAGTAAGCAGCAGGGTTTGTCCGGGCGGCACATGTTCCCCTACCGGGTTGCTGAGGTATTGCACGAAATAGGTGCCGTTCCAATACGCCAGCATGGGTGCATGGTTGTAGGTCCAGTTGTTGTCGCCGCTCCATTCAGGATGCTCCCTGTTGGCACGGAATACCTGGACATTGTGTACGCCCACTGCCAAAGGAAGCTGGCCATGGTGGTAATCTACATTTACTAAGGAAGTACCGGTATATCGAACCGTGTCCTGTGCATGGGCGTTAAAGCCGGAAAGTAAAGCCAGGATCGCTATTTTGAAAAAACGGTTATTCATATAGTAATCCAAAAGAAAGCCAATTATTTGGATTGATTGTCCCGTACTGTCTTCACCAGTTTTTTAGCCTCTTTCCTGCTTACAGGAACGATCGTTCCATGCTTGTGCCCCACCGGGAGCGACACCTTTTTGGTGATATCGGTAAAAGATACAAAATCCCGGGTTCGCATGGCTCCATAGATCTTATCCTGGTATTGATCGTAGTAAATCAGGTAATCGTCCCCCACCTGGACTACGGTGGGACCCTCGGTAAAGTTGGGCGTAAAGGGAGCCGAAGGAGCCGAATAAGTACCTAAAGGACCAGAACCGAAAGCCACCTTGATATTCCGGTTGGGACGCGTATTGTCTTTTAAAACGAGCACATAATCATTCTTCCCCCTCTTTACGATCACACAATCGATCACACTAAAGCCCGGATCAAGGAACAATTTGGTATCGGTAAATGCTTTAAAGTCCTTTGTGGTGGTGTAATACATCCGGTGGTTATTGTGCTCCTCTTCGATCCCCTTAGGAAACCGGAACGGGATCGTGGAAGCCCAAAAGATGATGAACTCCTGCAGTTCGTCATCGTAAAACAACTCCGGGGCCCAGACATTGACCGTACTGTCTTCGTGTTGCATCACCGGAATAGCCCGCTGCTCACTCCAGTTTACCAGGTCACGGGAACTGGCGTAACCGATGGTCTTATTTCCCTTCCAGGCACTGGTAAAAACCAGGTGATAGGTTCCATCCGGTCCCCGCACTATAGACGGGTCCCGCATCACCTTATCATCTATGGCCGGTCGAAGGAAAGTAGTATCCATATCTTGCCAATGATACCCATCATAGCTATAGGCCAGCCGTAAGCCTTCCGTGGCTGGTTCCCGGAACGAAGTGAACAAGTAAGCCTTTTGATTACAGGCTGTTAGTCCAAAAAAAAGAGCAAGAACAAAGCTT
>DASWYM010000242.1:0-4015 GCA_036404975.1 Chitinophagaceae bacterium | reverse complement strand
CCGGCCATTCAAACGATGGTGAACGAGGAGTTCTTCCCTTCCACGAAAGCCTTTGACCTGGCGCTACAAGCTGAAAAATACATCCCGCGCGATTCCACCCTGGTTAAATTATGGCCGGTTCTTGCTACTACGGTTTCCATTAAAACCGAGCCCGCGGGTGCGGAAGTGCTTTGGAAAGATTATGATGCGCCTGCTTCCGAATGGCGACTGGCGGGGGTAACGCCCCTGGACAGCGTGCGGTTGCCCCGTGGTTACCTCCGGATGCTGATCCGGAAGAAAGGCTTCCAGCCCATTGAGTATGCCGGGCCGATTCAATACAGGAGGCTGGGCGCTGATATTGCACACCTGAAGCTGGATGCCGCAGGCAGCCTGCCGCCCAATATGGTGCGTATTCCAAAGAATGAAGCCAACATGATCATTGTGGGGCTGGAACAGCATGGCGGCAAGGGCGTGGGTGAATTTCTGATCGACCGCTACGAGGTGACCAATGCCGGGTACAAAGCCTTTATGGACGACGGTGGATACAGCAGCAAAAAGTATTGGAAACATGCCGTGTATGCTAATGGTAAAGAAATTTCCCTGGATTCAGCACTTTCCCTGTTCGTTGATCGTACAGGCAGACGGGGCCCGGCCAACTGGGAAGCCGGCACCTATCCCGACGGGCAGGAGAATCATCCCGTAACGGGCGTGTCGTGGTATGAAGCCGCCGCTTTTGCCGCCTGGGCCAACAAGCAACTGCCCACTGTTTTTCACTGGAGCGTGGTGGCCGAAACCTCCCGCACCCAATTCATTGTTCCCCTGAGTAATTACAATGGCAAGTCAACGGTGCCCGTGGGCAGTTTGGCAGGCTACAGCACCTTTGGCGTGTACGACTTGGCCGGCAATGCGCGGGAGTGGTGTTTCAATGAAAGTAATGTGCCGGGCCAGCGCTATGTATTAGGGGGTGGCTGGAACGACCCTACCTATTCTTTTAATGATGGCTATACCCAACCCGCTTTAGACAGGAGCGTGGCCAACGGCTTCCGGTGCATCAAGGTCCTTCCCGGTGATACTACCTTCCAGCACTTAACAGTACCTGTTTCAATGGCCTTCCGCGATTACCGGAAAGAGAAACCAGTGGACGATAACACATTCGCCATCTACCTCCGCCAGTTCACCTACGACGAAGGTCCGCTGAATGCCCGGGTAGAAGCCACCCTCGAAGAGGAGTTCTGGAAAGCGGAAAAGATCTCCTTTGACGCCGGCTACAACAACGAACGAATGGAAGCCTACCTGTATTTGCCCCGGAATTTTAAGCCGCCGTACCAGCCGGTGCTGTTTTTCCCGGGTTCAGGGGTGATCTTTTCCAAAAAGTATGACCCCGCGTTCATCAACGGGCGCATCGACTTTTTATTGAAAAGTGGGAGGGCTCTTATCTGTCCCATTTTCAAAGGAACCCATGAACGGCATGATGACCTGAAATCGGATCTGCAGGAAGAGACTGTTTTTTACAAGGATCATGTGATCATGTGGCGAAAGGAAATTGGCCGCACTATCGATTACCTGGAAACCCGTAGCGACATACAGGCCGGCAAGCTGGGGTACCTGGGTTTTAGCTGGGGCGGCTTTATGGGCGGCATCATGCCTGCGGTGGAAAAAAGGATAAAGGTCATTGTGCTGTACGTAGGAGGCATGGGGATGACGAGAGCGTTACCGGAAGTGGACCAGATTAATTTCCTGCCACGGGTGGTGCAGCCGGTATTGATGCTGAATGGCAAACACGATATGTATTTCCCGGTGGAAACGGCACAGATGCCCATGTTTGATTTCCTGGGTACCCCGAAGAAAGACAAAAAGATCATCATCTACGAGTCCGGTCACCTGGTACCCAAGAACGAGTTTATGAAAGAAACGCTTGCGTGGTACGATCACTACCTGGGCCCGGTAAAGTGAGGTAAAGGAAGTTTGTGCAACGCGTTGTTAAGCTGCGGTGCCTGTAGCAATCCTCATCCCTTCCCACACCAGCAGGACCACGGCGGTAAGGCCAAAGACAATGCCTATCCATTGGGCAATGGGATACGATTGGGCAAAGACCACCTTTTGCGGCTCGCCGGGAAGGTAGTAGATCTCGTACTGCTTTCCTACAGGACGGTCGTGTTCGGAACTGAAACCTTCGTCGTATTCCACCTGCACCGTGCGGCCGTCGCCGGTGGTGAACTCCAGCACTGGGTGGTAGAAGGTGACGCCCTCCGCATCGCTGAGGGTGTTGTGCTGCAGCACGACGGCCCGGGCGGCTTTTCCCCTCTTTTTAATCCGCTCCCGTTCCACCAGGCAGAGCGCCATCTTATAGATAATGAAATAGCAGGAAATCACAAGCAACAGGCTAAGCATGGCCAGTTTAAGCAGGGTAGCAATATCCAGGGTTGCCATATTTCTATTTTCTTTGGTGTGAAAGAGGGTGTTATCAATCCGGAGCCGTTAGCGTACGGCTCCGGATTGCTGAAATATAGCAAAGGCAGGGCTCCTAAAAGCTGATTTGGATCAGGGAGTCTCCCGAGCACGTTCTTTGCTAAAGTTTATTACATCCTGAGCACTCTACCCGACCCTCATGGTTCGCTTAATTAAATTAGTAGATGTCCCGCACGTGTTTGTTCCATATTCTTGCCGCAAAGGTCCTGAAGATAAGCGGGCCGCTTTTGAAGGTGGCGTCCAGTTGAAAGTCGCCGCCTACCGGTCCTTCGGGTCCCGGCGTAACCCGGGAGGTTCCCCGGGCGGCATACTTTTTCTTTTCTTCGTACATCAGCAGTTTCATGGTGCGCGGGCTGACATCGCTGGTGCAGGTGGTCTTGTACACAAACCACACTTCCACCACGCCATCGCGATCAAAGTCGGTAACCGACAGGGACTCCCTGGCAAACTCCGCCACTACGTCGAAGGGGCAGGTTCGTTCAAAGTCGGTAAGCTGCCACAACTGGTAGGACGAGTCTTTGGTCTTCACGTAGTGGTAGGCGTACACTTCAGCGTCCTGGCAGGCACCCTCGCAGTCGGTCATCTCGTTTTGCTGGTTTTTACCCATAAAGGGGCCTGTTTCGGTCAGGATAACGAAGTGCTTCCCGATCGAATCCGTCCAGGTCAGCCCGTCCATTATAGCCCCTTTGTATTTGAAGGCTTTGGGCAGGTTTGCCTTGGTAAGTTTTTCGGTGCGTAGCTGTGCCCACGATAAGAAAGAAAGCAGCAAAGAAAACAGGAGCAGGTAGAGTGGCTTTGATTGCATAAAGAGTGTATCGATATAAAGATAAGCCGCGCAAGGATTAGGAGGCGCTGCAGCAGTACTGAGTATAAGAAGCGCTCCTTCCTTTTACCGGCCTCCTCCTGCTGGTGCTGGATGATGCATGGAAGGAACATTCGTTATCGGGCAGGAAGTAGCGAGTCCTTATAGGCTAGTGGTCAGAGTAAAGGTCTTTGCAAAGCCATCGTACGAAAAAGAACAATGCTTCAGAAGTTCCACCCCTATGATCACTCCAGCGGGGTAATTCAGGTCAATCAAGGTGCCGGCCCTGATGCCTTCCAGTACGGGGGCCTCGCTTTGTGGGTTGCCGTCGAAGCGAAGGTCCATGATGTATTCCTTCAGAGGCATGGTGCCAAAGACGGGGTGGCGGTAGTCGGCCACGCGCAGCTCGGGGAGTCCCAGTTGCAGGGCCAGCTTTTCGCGGATCATGCAGTGGGCCGCCCCGGTGTCGATGATGGCTTTGGCAGGAAGGTAGACGTCCTGTTGCTTGTTCCACACCTGTATCTCGAGGTAAGGAAATCCGTGTTCGTCAAAATGTCCTGCTATGATGCGTTCCATGTTCTTAAAGATAAAAAAGAAGGGAAAGGATCAGGCGTTGGATCGGAAGTTGGCGATTCTTTGTTCCAAGTTTTAGGTTCTGGGTTCAGGAATTCTACCCATCACTCATTACTCCTCACTCTCCCATAGACCCAAAACAGGAAGAAATAGGAAACATAGACCCATGTAGACCCGGGGTACTTCGCCAGG
>DASWYM010000241.1:0-6087 GCA_036404975.1 Chitinophagaceae bacterium | reverse complement strand
TGCAATTGGTTGGGGTGATGTAATACGAAATGAATCGTAATATTGGCACTTTCTTTCCGCCCGGTGTGACTGATTTATATAGAAGGGGGATTTTGGTGATAAATGCATGTGGCTTTTAACGGGCTTAACAATTCGTGACTGATTTTTACCGGCAGACGTGATCGTTGCTGCAGGAGCGTAAAAAATGTCGTATGTGATGTGAAAAGCAATGCATTAGTTTATTATTTTGGCTCCCTCCAGGCTAACCAGGGGAACGAAGTGTGTCATGGCAAAAAGTAAATCCGTACGGGAAAGAGTGTACAACAAATTCGAGGGCCGTTGTGCTTACTGTGGTAAGGCCATCGAGTACAAGCAGATGCAGGTGGACCATTACTACCCGCAGTGCAAGGAGCGCTTTTATTCGCGCCGCTTTGGCATCGATGTGCACGCCGAAGAGAACCTGATGCCCACCTGCCGCCGGTGCAATCATTACAAGCGGGCCGCTACCCCCAAGCAGTTCAAGACCCTGATGAAGACCCTGCACGAACGGCTGGAAGCTATCTATATCCTGAAGGTAGCGGTCGATTTCGGTATGGCCACCATACAGCCCTTTGACGGCCTTTTCTATTTCGAGAAGCTCAAAGCCCAGGAGACTACCAAAGAAAAGCTGTTGGAGAATACGTCGCTGGCTGTCTCCTGAGTTTTAATAGGAAGAAGCTATTTTCCAGGCCTGCTTGCTGCTTGTAGCTTGTGGCTTTTTCGTGGCACAACAATTTCATAGCTCGTCCCTATAACCTGTTATGGATTGGAAAACAATTCTATTGGGCGAGGAGCAATGGGGCTTCCTGGGCGAGACCGCCCTGCGCACCTTTGTCATGTTTATGGTCATCCTGCTCAGCCTGCGCCTGCTGGGGAAAAGGGGCATCAAGCAACTGTCGGTGTTTGAGCTGGGGGTGATCATCGGGCTGGGCTCGGCTGCCGGGGATCCTATGTTTTACAAAGACGTAGGACTGCTGCCTTCTATCCTGGTCTTCGGCATCGTGGTGTTGCTCTACCGGACCATTACAAACCTGATCAACAAGAGCCGCAACATAGAGCACTTTGTCGAGGGCGTTCCCCGCAGGATCGTAAAGGACGGATGCTTTATCGTGGAGAACTTCAAAAAGGAACCCATTGCCTTTGACGAGTTGTTTGCCCAGTTGCGCCTGAACCACATATCCCACCTGGGGCAGGTGCGAGAGGCGGTGATCGAGACCAACGGGGAAGTAAGTGTGCTTTTCTTTGCCGATAAAGACGTGAGGTGGGGCCTGCCCATCAGCCCGGATGTAGTGGAAAAGATATCGGAGCGAATTCCCGAAGAGGGTCACTATGCTTGTAATTACTGTGGCCATACGGACCATTTGCAGCCGGTAAAGAGCCATACCTGTATAGTGTGTGGTAAAAAAGAATGGCTAAAGGCTATGAATGATCGCCGGATAGCTTAAGAAGGTATAAGGCACAAGAGACAAGTTTCAAGAGGGGGCGAAAGGATTCAGTAGAAAGGCGAAGGAATTGGGGGCAATTGTTAAGACCTAAGAGTGTTTCCTTAATCTCTTTAACAAGACTTTAATAATTAAAAATAAATATTTATCTTGTCGCCCAAGCTATCCAATTACCGCCCCTATGGAATTATTATTTCGACCTTTGCACTACCTGCAAGTAAAGGCCAGATCATTCGAGCGAGTCGAATGGGTCGACTTTATCAAACGAACCATCCTCCAGTTCCTGGAGGACGTTAAATCAATAGGCGTCAATTCCCTCCTGGGTGAATATGCCAAACGCAAGCTGCGGGTTTTCAACCAATTGAATTTATTCCAGTTCCTTACCGGCATCCTCGTATCGGTATTGGGCGTGATGAACAATGAGCAGTTGCCTTCCTCGGCCTGGATGGTGGCCTGCCTGCCCTCCATGGTGAGCCTGGGGGTACTGTACCTGAACCACCGCTGCCAGTACGAGTATGCGCTGCTGACTTATTTTATTCTCTATCCCTTCTTTACCTGCGTGGTTTACTTAAACGGGATGAACCTCGGCTCCGAGCTATTCTTTATTCTCTACGGGGTATTGTCGGTGTTTTTCCTGCGCAATGTGTATTACATGCTGTTCTCCATCGCCTTTTCCATGATCAGCTACTACATCATGTACGTGGTATGGAAGCAGTTCCAGTATGGGCTGGCCTCCCCCAATATGGGGGTGTACCGCCTGAACCAGGCCCTGGCCATCACCTACATCCTGTATGGTCTCTACCTGATCAAAAAGGAGAACAACGGCTACCAGTTTTCCATCCTTAAGAAGAACAGGGCCCTGCACAAAAAGAACCTGGAGATCCAGAAGGGTCGTAACGAAATAGCCGAGAAGGCCCGCCTGCTGAAGATGCAGACCGAGGAATTGAAAGAGCTCAATACCCTAAAGAATAAATTATTCTCGGTCATCTCCCACGACCTGAAGTCGCCGATGTATGCCCTGCGCAACCTGTTCCGCAATGTGCAGCAATACAACATGGCGGCGCATGAAGTAAAGGCCCTGGTACCCGAAGTGCTCAACGACCTGAACTACACCATCGGGCTGATGGAGAACCTGCTGCAATGGTCTAAAAGCCAGATGAATGCGCACAAGGTGGCGAAGGAAGAGGTAGACATCTCCGGCCAGATCGAAGAAGTGATGTACGGGCTGCGCCTGCAGGCAGAAGCCAAACAGATAACGATAGAACACCAGGTGGAAGGCCCGGTGCTGGTGTGCACCGACAGGGATGTGGTGAACCTGGTACTGCGTAACCTGTTGTCGAACGCCATCAAGTTCACACCCCAGGGGGGCAGCATTTATCTTGGTGCCAATGATATGGGCGCTTTCGTGGAAGTGTATGTGCAGGATACCGGCCTGGGTATGAACAAGGAAACCCTCAAAAAAATCAACCAGAATAACGGCTTTACCACCAAAGGAACGGCGAGCGAGTCGGGCACCGGCCTGGGGCTGATGCTTTCCAGGGAGTTCCTGGCGAAGAGCGGGGGGCAGCTGCACATAGAAAGCGAGCCCGGCCAGGGAAGCATTTTCTCCTTTACCCTGCCCCACCAGGTGGAGGAAGGAGTGGAAAAGCCTGCCGGAGCCCCCGTGCTGAAATAGGCTGGTGTACGCTTCAATTTAGGGGCCAAAGGAGGCCTTCACACTTTTAATTTTTGTTTATCTACCCGGGTGCAATAGTCTGGATTATTGTGCGTTACTTTCATAAGTTTTGCAACCAGCAACCTGCTTATGAGGGTATAAGCCAAAGACTATGCAGAAGGTTTACTTACTCCTCAGGGATAACAAGCAATCGGGTCCTTATAGCCTCGACGAGATCGTGCAGCTCGGTCTCCGGCCTTTTGACCTCATATGGGTGGAAGGCCGGAGCGGCGGCTGGTCCTATCCCTCCGAGATCACTGCATTAAAGCCCTATGTTCCGGAAGTTCAGACCTCCGTGCAACCGAAAAGCACTGAGTCCATGCCTTCCACACCCCCCACCTATAGCCCTGCCGACACTGCCACGTCCTCTTCACCTAAAGAAATGGCGCCGCCCAAAAGTGTCTATATCAGCATGCCGGGAAAGGGCGCGCAGGCTTCTGTGCCGAAAAAGGAAGTCCCGCCTAAAGAAACGCCACCCACCAACGACTGGGACCGCCGGGTGGAAGAAGTGCGCCAGCGGGCACAGACCTACGCCCCTCCCAAAGAGGTGGAAGAAGATATCCCATCCCTGAACACCCACTACGCCCGCTCGCTCGATGAGGTGGAGGAAGAATATACCAGCTGGGTGTATCAGCAGAAGGCGAAAAAGAAGCCGGCCTTCTCCGGCCGGCAGGTAGCGGCCCTGGCAATTGGCGTGCTGCTGCTGGGTGGTGGGTATTGGGTGTACTCTTCCGGGAACGACACTCCTAAAGTGACGGAGAAACCCCTGGTGACCGGGGGACAGGTGCATCAGGAAGAAATGCTCCTCCCGGATGCTGAAGAGGCAAGTTCACCCCTACCTTACGATGAGTCAACCCCGCTCTCCAGCCAAACCACTTCCACGGCAACGTCCCCAAAAGGAGTAAAGAAGGCCTCTAAACCTTTAACTACCAGGATGGTTGCGCAGACGCCACAGAAGCAATCGGAGGGACCTGTTCAGGGCCAGGTAGCCCAACAGACCGTACCGGTGGGTCCAGGGGTGGCGGAGCCGGTGGAAGAAGAGGCGGTAGCCTCCGCGCCGCAGGAAAAGAAAAAGACCCTCGCTGATAAAATCGATGGCTTTATTGAAAAGATCGCCAGTAAAGGACCCGGCAAAACGCAAAAGGACGAAGTGGAAGAAGCGCCCCCTGCAGGTCCGGCACCCGGCAGCGGTGAACGGCAATCTACCCGCAGGGGCGAGGAAGGGGCACTAGCCCCCGACAGGGCTGAACTGGCCCGCCAGGTGGATGTGGTGGCCAACAACTCCGATAACTGGATGATGGGGGTAAAGAACCTGAAGCTGACGGTGCGGAATTACAATTCCGTACCCCTCAAAAGTGCGACCGTTGAAGTATCCTATTTCTCCGAAAGCGATGACCTGCTGGAAAAGAAGACCGTAATGGTGTCCAATATACCAGCCAAAGGCAGGAAAACGGTGGCAGCCCCCGATCAGCGGATGGCCGATCACGTGGAGTTAAAAGTCGTCTCGGTAAGTGCCGATGAGGAGGCCTATGCTCAGCAGTAAGGAGAGTTGGCCAGTTTTCAGGTTTACGTATTTACCTGTTTTCGGGTTTGGGGAAGCAGAACGAGGAATTTCTGCATCTCTGAACTTGTAAACTCGTAACCACCGGAACTGGTAAACTTCTTTTCTTCCTAGCACCAAGTTTGCAGCACCATTGCTTTACTGTTTATAACGAAAGCTATGGATCTACAGGATGTAATTATAGTAGGCGGCGGACCGGCAGGCCTTAATGCGGCCGTAGTGCTGGGACGCTGCCGCAGAAAGGTATTGGTATTTGATACGGCCGAGTACAGGAACCGCTGGTCGCATGGGATGCACAACTATCTCACCCGCGATGATATTCTCCCCCACGACTTTATCGCTGAATGCCATAAGGAACTCCAAAAGTATGGGGTGAGGGTGGCTAAACATAGAGTGGTCAAAGGACGCAAGAACGAAGACGGCTTCTTCGTGGTGCAGGATGACGAAGGAGGTAAGCACTACTCCAAAAAGCTGCTCATTGCTACCGGCCTGGCGGACAATGTCCCCGAGATCGAAGGCTTCCTCGAGTTTTACGGTCAGTCGGTCTTTCACTGTCCTTACTGCGACGGATGGGAAGTACGCGATCAAAAGATCGGTATCTATGCCCGCGATAAGGAAGGTGCCGAGCTGGCCCTGGCCCTGAAGGGCTGGAGCCGCGATGTGACGCTGTATACCGACGGCAAATACAAAGTAAAGCCCGTACACGAAGAAGAACTGGCTGCCATGGACATTCCCATCGACCGCCGCCGCTTTGCCCGCCTGGAAGGCAGCCGTGGCAAACTGGAAAAGATCATCTTTCGGAACGGTGAGGAAGTGCCCTGCGACGCGATCTTCTTTGTCAACGGCTACCGCCAGCAGTGCAACCTGGTGGAAACCTTCGATTGCGAGATCAGCAAAAAAGGCGTGGTGGTCACCAACCGCTTCCAGCAAACGAGCACGCCGGGACTCTTTGTGGCCGGTGACGCCGACAAAGACGTGCAGTTCGTGGTGGTAGCGGCCGCCGAAGGCGCCAAGGCCGGGGTGATCATCAACAAAGAGCTGCAAAAAGAAGTGTGCCGCGAGGCTATGGTGCAGGTGCGGAGGGGCGTTACCACCCCGGAACACAACCCCACTCCCTGAAGAAGACCAGCCGGCGCGATAAACGTGAGCGATGAGACGTGAGACAAGATCGTCTCCTTTCTGCACGTGCCCGCCGTGGTACGTGTCCTCACGTACCGCCACTCGCTGTAATGAGTCGTTGTGCTTAGTCGTTTTAATGAGTCTCCTGACTCATTACCAGGACCTTCCATAATCCACAGGATAGGTCCTCCTCTCCCGTGAATCCGCAATGTCAAAGAACTTTTAAAAGAAGC
>DASWYM010000240.1:0-14375 GCA_036404975.1 Chitinophagaceae bacterium | reverse complement strand
CTAAGGATGGTTCCATCGATGGCAAAGTAGTTAGCCGCCGGATCTCCGATCTTGCCTTTATCGGTCCAGGTACCGGAAAGAGGATCGGCGCTGGCATTCTCCAGGACAAAGGTTCGTTGCGTGCCCAAATCTCCCGCTCCTGCCGTGTAGTAGAGGTACCACTTATTATCCAGGTAATGCAGTTCCGGTGCCCACACATTCTGAGAATTGGCCCCTCCGGAGGGAGCATACCATACCGGCTTACCCGTCACATTCTTAAGTTCCGATACCTTTATTGTTTTCCAAAGAGAGATGCGGTTACCCAGCGTGTGGGTGTAATAGTAGACGTCATCTTTTTCCACGATCCAGGGATCAGGACCCGAAGGCAGCAGGGGGTTGGTAAATGTATTCGTAGGCGGAGGTGGGATGAGCGGGTCGTCTCCCCCTTTGGAGTTCCTGCCGCACGAGGGACCACTCAGAAAAAAAACAAGAAAGAATAACCACCAAAAGCTGTCGTGTCTGGTGGCTTTCTTTTCAGGTAAAGACATGAAAATAAAGATCATAGAAAATTAGCAGAAGAAAAAGGATGCTGCTTTTATTAAGCAGCATCCTGGTGATTTTACCAATTAGGGTTTTGTTTCAGGTTGGGATTGACGTCGATTTCTACCTGCGGAATCGGCATGTATTTGTTGCGGCCAATCACAAAGTTGTTGAACTCCGGATCGCGGGCTTTAAGCTCGGCCAGTTTCGTTGCATCATCAAAGTATCCCCAGCGGGCAAGGTCGTTCCAACGTACACTTTCTCCTGTCAGTTCGGTAAGTCGCTCGTGCATCAGTTGCTGCAGGAATTGGGCCTGGTTGAGTCCCGGCTTCGCCACCGACAGTTTGGCCAGTCCAGCGCGCTCACGCACGCGGTCCACGTAGGGGTAGGCTTCAGCCGTACGGCCTAGTCCATTCAGTGCTTCGGCATACATTAGCAACACATCGGCATATCGGATGACCCGGAAGTTGACAGGGCTGTTGAATACTTCAAACTGGTTGATACGGAAGTAATCATCCAGGTATTTACGGTACCACACCCTGTTTTTGATATTGTTGTCATAATTCTTCGATCTAAAGGAGGAGCCGTATACCGACGTAAAGTCCGGTCCTCTTTCATCGGTGGAGTCATACAGGGCCGTTACTGCCAGGCGTGGATCTCTCTGCCCGGACACGGTCTTTTCCTTCAGAAACTCCCATACCACCCACCGGTGCATATTGGCATCGTTAAAGCCATGGCCCGGAGGCGCAAAGAAGGGAGCCCGGCTCGTGCCTACGTTTGAGGTAGGTCCATCGTCACCACCGTTTTCCGGTCTCATTTTAAACTGCACCTCAAATACCGACTCCTTATTGTTCTCGGTAGTGTGCTTGAAGTTGTCGTGGTAATCAGTCATCAGGCCATAAAGCGGCTGACCGGCCCCGCTGATGAGCCAGCTTAAGGCATCAACAGTCTGCTGATACTCTTTTTGCTGCAGGTGAACGCGTCCCAGCAAACCGTAAGCAGCACCTTTGGTTGCACGGCCTACCTCCTCGCCCGTATAGGAAGCGGGAAGTACAGCCGCGGCTTCGGTAAGGTCTTTTTCAATCTGGCCCCACACCTGTTCCTGGGGCACTTGTGACGGCTTGTCTGTTGGCGTTGAGGGCTCCAGGATCAGCGGTATATTGCCCCAGATTGTGACCAGGTCGTAATAATAGAGGGCTCTCAGGAATTTGGCTTCCCCTAAAATACGCGCCTTCAGGGCTTCATCCATAGAGATCTCCGGCACATGGGCCAGCACCTGGTTGGCCCGGTACACGCCTCTCCAGTGGTGGCCCCACGTATCGATGTTTACTTCAAAGCTGTACTGGGTGATATTCAGGGCTCCCACACTGCGCAATTCATTCCAGGGACTGGTCGAATAGCCCTGGTCGGAGCGAACGTCCATATAGAATGGCAGCCAGCGCGAATAAGGGGCACCATTGCGGTAGAAATTGCCGTAAACGGCGTTGATCCCTTTTACGGCGTTTTCAGACGTTCTCCAGAAGTTTGATTCATCCTCCCTGTTTGGGTTTTCTATATCCAGGTCCAGGGATTTTTTGCAGGACTGGAACGACACCATGATCACCCCTGCAAAAAAGAATAGCAAATATTTTTTCATATCAGTGAGTTGAATTACTTAACAATCAAAAACCAAAGTTGACACCGGCCGACACAATGCGCAGAGCAGGGTATTGCCCGTTATCCAGGCCGCGCTCAAATATGTTTACACCCACGATGTCGGGGTCCAGTCCTGAATAGTCGGTGAAGGTGAGCAGGTTCTGCCCGCTTATATACACCCTGGCATTTTTAAACCCGATGCGATCGAGCAATCCTGCAGGGAAGGCAAATCCAATCTCAATGTTACGCAGGCGCAAGTAAGAGCCCTCTTCCAGCCAGCGGTCTGTCTGCGGCAGTACGTTCCACTGGATACCTTTATCAGGGGCACCAATGGCGGCACGCGGCCATTCAGTGCTGGGGTTCTGGGCTGTCCAGAAAGTAGCTCCCTGGCGGAAGTTGGTGTTCTGATCCATACGGTCAACGGTGTAGCGGGGACGGTTGTACAATTGGTTGCCCACCACACCATACCATTGCATGTTCAGGGTGAAGTTCTTGTAGCTACCATTCAAAACGAGGCCAGCTTCAAAATCGGCCCAGGGGGTGCCCACAAATACGCGGTCTTTATCCAGGTCCAGAACACCATTACCATCGGAATCGAGGTATTTGATATCACCGGGTTTGGCCCAGGGCTGGATCAACTGACCTGATTTATTCTTGTAAGCATCAATCTCTGCCTGGCTCTGGAAGATACCATCAGTATTCATCACATACCACTCACCAATAGAGCGGCCTATAGCGGTACGGGCATCACCTATCTGGGAATATTTAACAGCCGTATCTCCAAAAGCAAGCACCTTGTTCTTAATAGTTGTAAAGTTCAGGGTAGCATCCCATTTGAAATTCCCTGTAGTATTAGGGCGGTAGGTGGCAGAAAATTCAAAGCCCTTATTCCGCAAGGAAGCAGCATTGACAGCCGGGGGAGCACCAGCATTACCGGTGGTTGCAGCAATGGGAAGATTGAATAGCACATCCTCGGTCTCGGCGATGAAAAATTCGGCTGTAAACTGGAGTTTATTATTCAGCACACCGGCATCCACCCCAAAGTTGGTGGTCTTCTTGGTTTCCCAGTGCAGGTCTGCATTGGCCAACCGGGTATTGATAGCACCGAGTTGTTCCACTTCATTAGGTCCGAATACAGCCTTTGGATAAGGGTTCATCTGTCCGTAATATTCCCAAGGCCTCAGGAACTCACTGTTACCCAGGGATCCATAAGAAGCTCTCAGCTTCAGGTCACTGATCCAGTCTACCTGGAAGAAGGACTCCCGGCTGATTCTCCACGCTGCAGAAGCCGATGGGAAATTACCCCAGCGGTAATCCTTGCCAAACAGGGAGCTGCCGTCCCGGCGGAAGGTGACACTGGCAAAGTACTTCTCCATGAAGTTATAATTCGCACGGCCCAATATGCCTATGTTGTTCCACTTGTTGATATAGGTGTCTTCTACAGTAGGGCTACCGGCCAGGGTAGAATAAGTGGTAATAGGATGCTCAAAGGTCTGGTTGCTGAAGCCCGCTACGGCACTGATACTGTGATCCCCCATGCTCTTATCGTAATTCACCGTGTGCTCATACAGATTCGACTGAAACTCTCCTTCCGTCCGGAACGTATACAGCTTATTGTTGTTGGGCGAAGGCGTACCCTGGCGCACCGTGCCGGGCCGGCGAACCCCCTCTCCTTCGTCGTTGGTCTTTTCAATGCCGAAGTTGAAGCGATACATCAGTCCTTCCAAAATGCGGAAGTCCAGGTAAGCATTACCCCGGATCTTGAAGTTTTTCTGCTCAAACTGGTCCAGCGATTGCAAGGCGGGCACGTTGGCTGTTAAGGTGTTCAGGTAGGCATTACCCAGGCCAAGACCCCATCCTTCGGAGTTCTCCGCACTCTGGTAACGGCTTCCTTTGAGCGCTACCACCGGAGGCATAGAGATCATGTCCACAAACGGGTTCACACCCACACCGGTAGCGGCCATTGGGTCTTCTTTGGTCCAGCCCAGGTATAGGTTTTCTCCTATAGAAAAGCGGCCAAACGTAGTGCTGGTATTGACACGGAAACCGCTCCGAGAAAAGCTGTTGTCGATTACAGGCCCTTTGTTCTGGAAATGGTTGCCGCTGATATAGAAGTTGACTTTCTTTTTGATGGAGCCCGAAAAGCCCAGGTTATATTCCCCTATAGCACCCTGGCGCAGGAATTCATCCTGCCAATCGGTATTAATGGAGGGATCCCAGTCCGTGGTCAGCGACGTGGGCACGTTTGCCCCGGCAGCCTCGTAGAGACGGGTAGCCAGCGCGCGGTATTCGGTGGCATCCATCATGTCGTAACGGTTGTGCACGCTTTGAACACCGGCTTTAATGCTTCCGTTCATGGCCAGTGGGCCCTGTCTTCCTTTTTTGGTGGTAATGATGATCACCCCATTGGCTGCGCGGCTACCGTAAATGGCTGCTGCTGATGCATCCTTCAACACCTGAATGGACTCGATATCACTGGGATTGAAATCCGGCGTAGCATCGCTGTACATTCCATCAATGATGTACAGGGGATTATTACTGGCAAAGGTACCCGCACCACGGATGTCGATCTTGGCCCCCGCACCTGGTCTGCCGGTATTGCGCACGGTCACCCCTGCAGCCAGACCCTGCATGGCTTCGGCTACGGTGGAAGCAACGTTGCGGGTCACCTGTCCCGGATTGATCACGGCCACAGCACCGGTCAGGTCTTTTCTGCGCACGGTCTGGTAACCGATCACCACTACTTCATTCATGGTGTTGTTTCCCACTTGAAGGGTTTCGTTGATCTCGGTACCGGCAACAGTTATCTCTCTTTCCTGGAAACCCACGGAGGACACCACCAAAGTGCTGCCTACCGGGGCCTCAATGCTGAATTGCCCATTTGCATCGGAAACGGTTGTCCTATTGGTGCCCTTAACCATAACGGTAGCCCCTGCCAGAGGCTCTCCCGAAGGGTTGCGTAAGGTGCCCTTGATGACTTGCTGTGCGAAAGCAGTAACGCACAGGCAGAGTACGGCACTCATAACAAAAATGAGATGACGCAGTCGTTTTTTCATGTTTAAATATTTAGTTGATTGTTTGAAAGGCGCTCTTCAAAGGATAAAGAAGGTCTCTTTCATTAGGTTAAACAGACTTGAGACTGTACACGCTATTACCTTCCCCTGTTTGGAAACTTCCATCAGGAGTTAGTTTGTTTAAAAAGTACAACAAGGTATACAGCCGCTTTGCTTTAAGGTGAGTAGGAACGAGAAGAAAATGTCAGGTAAAAGGACCCGCGGTAGCACCCATTTGTGACTTTTCAGGAACGAATTCCGCTTTGCGACTATTGACTGTGCGATTGATGTATGTGCTGCCAGGTAATAAGCACACTTTACATGCACAAGGAAAGCAGTTCTTATGGTTTAATAGCTTACCCTGTTTATTGTTTATAAGCATAACACAAGCAATAGCTTCAGCACATAAATTTAACCCATTTTGTTCACAAAAAATAATTATTGATCACCTTTTTAGGTATGCCTAACCGTTAAGTTATCCCCCCTAAATTCACACCAGCTCAAATGACTTAACTGCTTTAAAAGCAGACACTTCCAACTGAATGAAACCCACCTTGAACGTGCCGTCGCTCCCAGTACAGACCGACATTCCGGCACCCATAGATCCTTTAGTTGCGGCATTAGTTTTTCTGTAATAAAAGCACAAACAGGTGCCTGATGACTCAAAAAGTAATATCCTATCAGATTGCGGACGCAATCGATGTAAAGGGCTTTTCTGGAGTATTCAAAGCAGAGCTTCAATACAGCGATCCTTCAGAACTTTTCTACAAAACCGATGCGCACCAGTATGTATACATTTTCAAACACGGTGCAGTTTGCTTTCTGAACTACGATGTATTCAGGACCGCTGAATTCCTGCGTCTTATAGCTCCGTATTGCAAAAACCACTTTGAAGAAAGCTTTACAGATGAGTTCCTGGTGGAAACGCATGCCCGGGAGCTGAGGGTCGGCTTCAATAAGATTGACATTCCCTCAGCCGACATCGAAGTGCTGCGCCTCGTGATGCTCAACGTGGCCCAATCGGTGGCACTCGACTATTACGAAGACCAGACCAATAAGCTACTGGAAGAAACGGCCCAGTTCACCCAGATGCTGGAAACCAGGGGCCGGCTCGCCGTATCGGGTAAGAAGCTTCGCAAATACATCGGCCGCACCCTACTGCTGCGCAACCGCATTGCCGAGAACATCTATGTCTTTGACTCGCCCCCGGAAACCTGGGAAAATGAGCGGCTCAACAGGATCGATGCCGACCTGAAGCGCACCTTCGACCTGCAGGTCAGGGTGCGCACCATACACGAAGGACTGAGTATCATCAGGGACAGCCTTGAACTCTTCCAGGGACTGCTTCAGCACCGCAACAGCAACCTGCTCGAATGGATCATTATCCTGCTGATCCTGGTGGAAGTTATCGACATGTTGATTCAAAAGCTGTTTTAATGCCGTTGTTCAAACCATGAGTTTCCGGATACCGCAATGATGCGACGAAATAGCAGCTAACAACGTCGCTTAATCTTTATTACAGGCGAAGACCTTCATGTTCCAGCCCCCATAAATTGTACGCGATCCTGGGGTGATTACCAGCCTTCCTGGCTACTTCGCTCGAAAGCAGGGTCATTCGCTCTATTGTCCGGCTGTTCTTTAACATCCCGGCATCCAGCACCCGGAAAGGCAAAGGACTGATCATATCGATAACGGTTCTGCGTGTTTGCTCGTCGTTAGCAGTTACAAACACATCGCTCTTGATCCCCTGCAGCACAGGCGCATCAAACACGACCCAATAAGTATTTTTAAAGGCCCCCGCTACCCTAGTTGCCGGAATCACTTTTTGCAATTCTTCCGCAGCGGAAGTGTCATAAGGCAGGGTAAAATCGTCAAAGTCCTCATTGAACGGATTGGCAATATCGATAACTATCTTTCCCTCTAAAGCACCTGCATGAGTTTTTGCCCAAGGCAGCAGGTCGCTGAACCACAATGCAGGTATAATTACATCCGCGTCCAGGGCTTCTTCCATCGTTACTGCCTGTAAATCCAAGTCTAATTGATTGATAACCTCTTGCGCACGTCCCTGATCACGACCCGCAAAGAAAACATCACCAGCATAGGCAGGATTAAAAGTTTTCAGGAGTCCTGTGCCCATGCGGCCCGTTCCAATAATGGCGATTGTCATATTAGTATTCTTTTGACAAGAATAAATACACCACGTTACAGGGCTTTGTGAAAGTTGGATGAACTGCTGCATTTACTACATGAGCTGTCGGATCAATTTTTCACCGATGAGCGAGAAAGGAGAATAGACATCGCACACTTGGCTGTCAGCTTGGTGCTAAGTGCTCTATGCTTATATACCTTAATCCCAAAAAAGGCGGGTTTTCTGACCCGCCTTTCATTGTTCGATTCTTCTTCAAAAGACAGTACCCTCTGGGTTAGGGGTTACTCCACCACCATTAATTTTTCCAGCATCAGGCGGGCGCAGCGTGGCAATTTGGAGCCTGGTCCGAACACGGCTGCTATGCCATGATCGTAGAGGTACTCGTAATCCTGCTGCGGGATCACCCCGCCAGCAATCACCAGGATATCGCCTCGGCCCAACCGGCGCAGTTCTTCCACCAGTTGCGGGATCAGGGTTTTGTGCCCGCCGGCCAGCGACGAAGCGCCCACAAAGTCCACGTCGTTTTCAATGGCCTGCCGCGCCACTTCTTCTGGAGTCTGGAACAGCGGTCCCATATCAACGTCAAAGCCCATATCGGCAAAAGAGGTAGCCACCACCTTAGCGCCACGGTCGTGCCCATCCTGACCCATCTTAGCGATCATGATGCGGGGCCTCCGGCCTACTTCAGCGGCAAACTGCGTGGTTAGTTCCTGCACCTCACGGAAGTCCTCATCACCAGCCGACTCTTTGGAGTACACACCCGATATGGTTCGCACAACCGCCTTGTGGCGACCGAAGTGCTCTTCCATGGCACTGGAGATCTCGCCCAGGGTGGCCCGAACACGGGCGGCTTCAACAGCCACTTCCAGCAGGTTGCCCTCACCGGTACGCGCCACTTCTGAAAGCTTTGCCAATGCCTGCTGTACAGCTTCGTTGTTCCTTGCTGCTTTAAGCGTCTTCAACCGCTCTATCTGGGAGTGCCTTACTGCTGTATTGTCCACTTCCAGCACATCGAAATCGGCTTTTTCTTCCACGCCGTATTTGTTCACGCCTACCAGCACGTCCTTGCCTGAATCGATGCGGGCCTGCTTGCGTGCAGCCGCTTCCTCGATGCGCATCTTGGGAATACCGGTTTCAATGGCCTTGGCCATACCGCCTAGCTCTTCCACCTCCTCGATGTGTTGCCAGGCCTTGCGGGTCAACTCCTGGGTAAGGTATTCCACGTAATAGGAACCGCCCCAGGGATCCACCACCCGGCACATATTGGTTTCATCCTGCAGGTACAATTGCGTATTGCGGGCAATGCGGGCCGAAAAGTCCGTAGGCAGCGCAATGGCCTCATCCAGCGCATTGGTGTGCAGCGACTGCGTATGGCCGCAGGCGGCTGCCATGGCTTCAATGCAGGTACGCGCCACGTTGTTATAGGGATCCTGCTCGCTCAGGCTCCAGCCCGACGTTTGCGAGTGGGTCCTTAGCGCCATGGACTTGGGATTCTTTGGATTAAAGTCTTTCACAATCTTCGCCCACAGCATCCTTCCGGCGCGCAACTTGGCAATTTCCATAAAGTGATTCATGCCAATGGCCCAGAAGAAAGAAAGCCGGGGGGCAAAGTCATCGATTGACAGCCCTGCATTGATACCCGTACGGATATACTCCAGGCCGTCGGCCAACGTGTAAGCCAGTTCGATATCGGCAGTAGCACCGGCCTCCTGCATGTGGTAGCCCGAAATGGAAATGGAATTGAACCTAGGCATATGCTGGCTGGTATAGCGGAAGATATCGCCGATGATTTTCATTGAGGGCTTGGGCGGGTAGATGTACGTATTACGCACCATGAACTCCTTCAGGATGTCATTCTGTATGGTACCGCTCAACTTTTCTTTGCTGACACCTTGCTCTTCGGCTGCCACGATGTAAAAAGCCATCACCGGGATCACCGCACCGTTCATGGTCATCGATACCGACATCTTATCCAGTGGGATCTGGTCGAAGAGGATCTTCATATCGAGCACCGAGTCGATGGCCACACCGGCCTTGCCCACATCGCCCACCACGCGGGGATGATCGGAGTCGTAGCCTCGGTGGGTGGCCAGGTCAAAGGCCACCGACAAGCCCTTCTGGCCGGCGGCCAGGTTGCGACGGTAAAAAGCATTGGATTCCTCGGCCGTGGAAAAGCCTGCATACTGGCGGATGGTCCAGGGCTGCTGCACATACATCGTCGAATAAGGTCCACGCAGGTAGGGGGGCAACCCGGCAGCGAAGGCAGTATGCTCCGCATCTTCAATATCCTGCGCGGTGTACAGGGGCTTGACGTTGATCCCTTCTGCCGATTGCCATATGGTCGGTACGGTTCGTCTGCCGTTGGGTACTCCGCTTAGTGTCTGTCGTAGATCGATCTTGGAAAAATCAGGTTTCATAACTATTGGTATGAATAAGTAGCAGCAGCTTACGCGGGGACGCCTTCAGCCACTACGGTGAATAGTTTGTTTTGAAATTGGGTGAGCACCTCTATAACATTGGTTTTTACGTGGATAAAGCAGTCCACACCAGCTTCTTTGAGCGACTGCACCAATGCTTCAGGATAGCCTGCCAGCACCAGTTGCTTGTCCGCGGCGGCCGCTTTGAAAGCCTGTGCAAAAGCAAGAGCACCGGTCTCATAATCGGCATCCGACGAGCAGATCACCACGATATCGGCCTCGCTGGCCGCACTTTCCTGTGCTCCCTTTACCGGGTCTTCGTAAAAGAATTCGCCCAGGATGGTAAAGCCGGCCGTTCCAAAGAACTCGCCCGAAAACGCAGCCCTTGCCTTACGCATAGCCAGGTTACCAAAGGTAGCCAGGTACACGCGCGGCGTAAAGCCGGTAGCCTGTGTATGAGCCAGCGTGCGGGTGCGCAACTCCTCGAAGAGACGGGTAGCGCGTTGCGGCACCAGCAGGGTTAAATCATCACGGCGCTCCTGCGGTTCGCGCACCGTGGGCAACACCATCTTTTCCTGCCCGTTGGGGTATTTGTTGGTCCCTACATAAACGCGCCTGCGCGAAGCAATCTCAGCCTCCTTTTTCTCGCGCACGATCCTGATCTGCTCCTGCACCAGCCCATTCCGGAAAGCTCCCATAAAGCCACCTTCCGTTTCCACTTCCCTGAACAGCGAAAGGGCTTTATCGGCCAGTAGCGTAGTCAGCGACTCAATATAGTAACAGCCGGCAGCAGGATCCACCACCTTATCGAAATAGGCCTCTTCCTTCAGCAGGTTCGATACATTCAGCGCAACGCGCTGGCTAAAGGCCGAGGGTTCGGCATAACCGGAATCATGAGGCTGCACCAGCAAGGCATCACAGCCACCCAGCACCGCTGCCATCGCTTCGGTAGTGTTGCGCAGCAGGTTCACGTAAGGATCATAAAAGCTCTTCGACCAAAGGGCGTTGGAGGCCAGCACCGGTACGGCTTCTGCTTCGCTGCCGTACAGGTCCAGTATACTTTTCAGCAGTACCCTAACCGCCCTGAACTTAGCGATCTCGAAGAAGTAATCACCTCCAACGGCCAGGTGCAGCATGAGGCTGTTGGTGACCACTTCTTTGGTCACCCCAAATTCCGTGAGTTTGTCCAGGTAGTCGGTGACCTTGTTCAGCGTAAAAGCCAGTTCCTGAGATGTATTGGCGCCGGCATTGGCAAAGGCATGCGACTGCACCACAAGGCTTTTAAATCCGGGGGCACCCGCACCGAGGTGCAACAGGTTGGCCACCGTTTCCAGGTCAGGCTCCTCTCCCGTAGTCGCCCAGCTCTCCAGCACATCCGTCGCATAAAAGCCGCTGATACGTTCGGGATTTACCCGTTGCTCGTAGAGGTAAGTAAAGTACTCGCTCAACAGGGCTACGGAAGGCTGCCCGCTAGCAAAGGCGATGGGCAACACCGCTGGCTCCAGCCCCTTCAGCAGCACCGGAAAGTCCGGCTCACCCGGGTCCGTAAATGTAAACAGGATACCCGTGGCCCCGCACTTCACCAGGTGGCGGGCGTGCTTGTTGGCTGTCAGCGGGTTGGTCACTGCTACCGTTGCGTAGCGCACCCACTCCCGCTTTTCACGGGCAAAAAGGCGGTCCTGCGCCTGCAGCGTATCGATTGCTTGTACGTCTTCTTTGGTATAAAACGGGTACACAGAGAACCCGTCGTCTGTCTTCCACACCAGCTTCTTATCAAAGTCGGCGCCTTTCAGGTCCTCAATGGCCCTGGCTTTCCATTGCTCCTTACTGGATGGTGCAAAGCCGGAAAACAATTTGTCCGTTCTTTCCATAGTTCAAAGTTGTAGTTGATAAAAAGCAGGGCATTCGCCCTGCTGTCTTATACGGTTTCCATCTCCAGGTTGTTGAAGAACACGAAGGAAGCCCCGTATCGCTCGTGGGCCGCGCGATCGAGGTCTTCGCGCACACCGGGATGCGCCACATCGATCAGTGCCTTGGCGCGCTGCGCCAGGTTCTTACCTTTTAGTTCGGCCACACCATACTCGGTCACCACGTACTGGGCATGGGCCCGCGTGGTCACCACCCCGCTGCCTTCTCTCAGGGTAGGAGTGATCTTCGATAGTCCTTTGCCGGTCAGCGACTGCACCGCGCAGATCGCTTTTCCGCCGGGCGACAGGGCTGCCCCGCGCATAAAGTCCATCTGGCCGCCCACCCCCGAGAACATGGCCGTACCGATACTGTCGGCACAAATCTGTCCGGTCAGGTCGATGGCGATGGCCGAGTTAATGGCTACTACCTTTGGGTTACGACGGATAATAGAGGTATCGTTCACAAAGGCGATGTCCATCATCAGCACCTGCGGATTTTCATCCATAAAATCGTAAAGCTTCCGCGTTCCCATGGCAAAGCCGGAAACGATCTTGTTGGGAAGCACTGCTTTCTTCGAGCCATTCACCACGCCTTTCTCAATGAGGGGCAGCAGCCCTTCGGCAAACATCTCGGTGTGCACACCAAGGTTCTTGTGGTGGTGGAGGCAACTCAGCACCGCGTTGGGAATACCGCCAATACCCATCTGAAGGGTCGAACCGTCATCGATCATTCCGGCAATGTGCTCACCAATAAGGGTCTCCTCCTCGTTGGGCGCACTGAGATGCATTTCATACAGCGGTTCGTCCACCTCTACGCAGGCGGCAAAGCGGTCGATGTGCACAATGCCGTCACCGAAAGTGCGGGGCATATGCGGGTTGATCTGTGCAATGAGGATGCGTGCCGTTTCCAGCCCTCCTACCATAACGTCCACCGAAGTGCCCAGCGAACAGTAGCCGTGCTTGTCGGGCGGCGACACGTTGAGCAGTACCACGTCGATGGGTAAAGTGCCATTACGGAACAAGAGGGGAATATCGCTCAGGAAAACCGGGTTATACTGTGCGCTGCCCATTTGCACATACTTACGCATGTTGCCGCCGATAAAAAAGCAACTGGTATGGAAGCTTTCGTTGTACTCGGGCTTCGCATAATCGGCAAAGCCTTCGGTGTGAATGTGAACGACTTCAACCCCGCGCAACTCCGGTGCGCGCTCCGTCATAGCTTTCAACAGGGTTTGCGGTGTGGCGCAGGCAGCATGCACCAACACCCGGTCGCCGGAACGGATCAACTTTACGGCCTCTTCGGCCGACATGTATTTTGCCATAATTAGTTAGAGTTGGTTTTTTCACATAATTCCGTCAGCACCCCAAACGTCGAGCGGGGATGCATGAAGGCGATATCCAGGCCTTCGGCGCCCTTACGGGGCCGGGTGTCAATGAGCTGAACGCCTTTAGCAGCCGCGTCATCGAGCTGGCGCTCCAGGCCATCCACGGCAAATGCCACATGGTGGATGCCCTCGCCTTTCTTCTCAATGAACTTGCCGATGGGGCCATCGGGCGAAGTGCTTTCCAGCAGCTCGATCTTTGTTTCGCCGATGCGGAAGAAGGCAGTTTTCACCTTCTGATCGGGTACTTCTTCAATCGAGTAACATTTCAGTCCCAACACCTCTTCATAGTACTTAATGGATTCGGCAAGGCTTTTAACGGCAATGCCTATGTGTTCTATATAGTTCAGTTGCATATGCTCTTGTTTTGGTTTTTGCGGATAAGTTTCTATTTCGCCTGTTCTCCGGGAAAGAGACGGTCGATCAGCCGGATAGACAGGTAAAAGATGATCATGAAGGCAAATATGCCGCCCATGCCGATCGCTGTAATTTTTAATGCTGCGTCCATGTAATTCATAAATACCTCCGTTTGTTAAAAGAATAAAGGAACCAAAGCCAGGATCAGGCCGCCGGCCACAACCGAACCAATCTGCCCCCCTACGTTGGAGCTCACCGCGTGCATCAGCAGAAAGTTGAACTGGTCCTCTTTCTGCCCCATGTTGTGCACCACGCGTGCCGACATCGGGAACGCCGAGATACCGCAGGCCCCGATCATCGGGTTGATTTTACTGCCTTCGGGTCGGAACATGTTGATCAGCTTGGCAAACATCACCCCACCGAACGTATCGAAGATGAACGCCACCAGGCCCAGGCCGATAATCATCAGCGTGTCGAGGCGCACAAAGCGGTCAGCGGTCATGGTGCTGGCGATGGAGATACCCAGCAGGATGGTTACCAGGGAAGCCAGCTCGTTCTGTGCCGAAAGCGACAGCTTGTTCAGTACGCCGCACTCGCGGATCAGGTTTCCAAACATCAGGAAGCCGATCAGTGCCAGCGAAGAAGGCGCCACGATACCCGCAATGAGGGTAACGGAAATAGGGAACAGGATCAGCGCGGTGCGCGATACGGTCTTTGGCTTGGCATCCATGCGGATCAATCGCTCCTTGCGTGAAGTAAGCAGCCGGATCACCGGGGGCTGAATGATGGGCACCAGGGCCATATATGAATAGGCAGCTACCGAAATGGGTCCCAGCAGGTCGGGCGCAAAGCGCGAAGCCACAAAAATGGAGGTAGGCCCATCGGCCGCCCCGATGATACCAATGGAGGCAGCCTCCTTCAGGTCAAAGCCCAGCATGGTGGCCGCGATCAACGTA
>DASWYM010000239.1:0-15250 GCA_036404975.1 Chitinophagaceae bacterium | reverse complement strand
CAGGGAGGGGTTCAGCTCTTTGATGGTTTCCTTTACAAGAACCTGGTCATCTGGGTCATCATCAACACACAGAACTATACGGTGATTTTCGGACATAAGTGAATGGTGGACAACGAATGTACGCACCGGAGCGGTACAGCGTTTACTATTTTGCGACAAAGTTATCCACTTCTTTACTAGCGGCAGAATAATTATGTAGTACCGGAACGAAGTGTATAGGAAGCATCCAGATGGAGGATCAGCAACTCATAGCCCATGGCTCATAGTGGTGTACGACAGCAGCAGGATCTCCTTGTATCCCACTGCCCTCCTGGTTTTTTCGCACGCCTTCCGGGGTTACGTCTTTTCAGCGTTGGGCGGCCACAAACTCGCCAATGAGGTCTTCCAGTTCGTCGCCTTCGATGAACTCCACCGACTCGGCCACTTCGTTGTGGCGGAAGCCGGGAACATCCTCCGTTTTAATGCCGACCACTTTTCCTTCCCAGGGGCCCAGGTTCAGGTAGTCGGCCCCACCGGTTTCGGCCGTATGATCGGCCAGGTGGTTGAAGTGCTGCCCACGGTGTTGGGAGGGGAAGATGACATAGTACATGCCCGAATAAACAAAGCCCAGGTAATTGGCCATAGTTGGTTTGGTTTTGCACCTTAATTTAAGCTTTATCACGCAAATTTCCATGGCCCTGACCGTAAAGCTGTTGTTGACCGTTATATAAGCTCTTCTGTAAAGTGTTCTGCAGGGAAATCTCTTTTTCGATAGGTCAGCCAAGGCTGAAAAAGCCTGTTTTTAGCCCCGGGCACCATTTATAGACGTTACGGCTAGAGTCAAGCCCTTTGTGATTAATGTTGTAACACTAAAGAGTCGTACCTTTGCAGCGGCAAATCAGAAAGGAACTATATCAGGCAGGTTTTAGCCAGTAATCCATACCCTTTCCGGAAACTCTTATACCGCACCCGCTTTCTGGCCCCCTTGAAACACAATCCCTTTGAAACGTTTTCCGGCACCCTGTAAACGACAACGTACTTACTTAAACAGCCCGTTTTGTACCCGTTGCCCTATTGACAGACACCTCCGTACCACTTATCCAGCCCTTGTAACCTCAACGGTCCGGCCCTGCGAACAACTATCCGTCTGAAGACTCAGGAATTGTGTTGCATCAATTCTTAACAAACAGGTTAAACTCTAATAGATCCCCTCCACTTTTGGAGGGGATCCTTGTTTATAGGGAAAAGGGATTAGGGATTGGGAAGAGAGGAGACGTTCTTACAGTATAGCAATTGGAATGAATAGCGCACAATACACAGCCTGGAGGAATAACCCCGGCCATCCATAAGAGACTCCGCGTGTAGCTTGCAGCTTTTCAATCATCAGATATCCTTCTTATTGAATGACCGTAAGGCCAGCCAGAGCGGCACGAGGATCCAGAGCACCATAATGCCGATGGTGTAGATCAGGCCGAAGGAGGTGCCAAAGAAGTCTTTATAGGTGGCGCCGGTATAACCCATCAGCGCCGAGATGTCCATCTGCAGCATGAGGAAGATGCGGCCCAGGTCAATGGGGTTGAGCGAGGATAATACAAGTGTCAGCTTCTCGAGCGGGTAGTCGCTGAAGGAAAACAGCACCAGCAGTACGAGCCCGTCGTAGATGAGGGCAAAGTAGAACCACAGCATCAGGGCCGCTCCAATGCCTTTAGCCTTGTCCCGGGCCTGCACCGAGGTGAGAAAGGCCAGCGAGGTAAAGACCATGGTAAGCAGCGCACCGATGAGGATGAGCGCCATACCGGTGTTATCAAAGTGGTAGAGCATTACGGGCACACCCACCCCCACGAGGAAGGCAGCAACCAGTGAAGAGCTGACACCCAGGTACTCGCTCAGGAGCACTTTCTTGCGGCTGAGGGGCTGGGTGAGCATCAGCTCGATGAACTCGTAGGAATTGTACCAATGGATGGTGGAGAACACCATGCTCACCAGTGGCACTACAATAAGCACGATATTGGAAAGGCTCATCACTGCCTTGCTGCTTTGCTCCTCCATCTGGAAGAGGCTCATGGAAACTACCAGCAGGAAGGCTGTATATGCCAGCGTTACTTTATTGCGGACAATGTCGTAAAGAACATACCGGGAGATCTTCAGCATAGCGGGTGTTTATTTAGCGATTTTCAGGTAGGCCATCTCCTGCTTGTGCAGGCCTCGGCGGGTGAGCACGGCAATGGCTTTGCCCAGCTTTTCTTCGCCGGTCTCGCGCTGCACCTCTTCCAGCTTTTTATCAAAGACAATGCGTCCTTCGTAGAGATACACGATATCGGTGACCAGCTCTTCCAGGTCGCTGAGCACATGCGACGTAATCAGGATGAGTTTTCCCTTCTGCTTCTCGGCCAGGATCTTCTCCTTCAGGATCTCGGAGGAGAGGGGATCGAGACCGGCGGTGGGCTCATCGAGGATGAGTACATCGGGATCGAAAAGGAAGGCCAGCGCAGCACTCACCTTCTGGCGGGTGCCACCCGACAGGGTGCGCATGGGCTTATCGAGGATTGTATCGAGCTTGAACTGGTAGTACAGGTCTTCATCGAGGTGGGTGGCGCTACCGGCGCGCAGGTTCTTCAGCATGGCGAAGATCTGGCCGATCTTCATGTTGTCGGGGTAGCGGCCTATCTGGGGCATATAGCCGATACGGCTGCGGTAGTCCACGCCTTCGGCCACCGATTTTCCGTCGACATAGATGGAGCCGCTATCGGGCTTCACCAGCCCGAGGATCGATTTGATCAGGGTGGTCTTGCCGCTGCCGTTGGGGCCTATAAGGGCCACGGCCTGTCCCTTCACAAAGGCGGTATTGATCTGGATAAGGGCATGGAGTTTCCGGAAGCGTTTCGATATGTTTTCTATTCGGATCATAAGTGTAAGGGCTTCATCAGCGGACGATCGTCTACCAGGTTTTCGGGCGTAAGGGAGGGAAGGGCTTTTTCGGCCTTGTCGAGCAGCGACACCATGAAGGAGCGCAGCAGCAACAGGGAAGTAGGGTTTTGCTCGATGATCATCGAGTACATGCTGACCGGGTGGTAGGGCACATCGCCTACGCCATTGCGGTCGAGGTCATACCCCTCGTATTTATCCCAATAGTTATTGTAATAGCGGTTAACGGCGGTGGCGCCGTTGGTCGCCACATCGAAGGTGTTGCCCCCGAAGTTGTTATGGAAAAAGGTATTGTCGATACTGCTGGCCTGGATGCGCATGGCCCATCCGTTGTTGCGGAAGCTGTTGCGCTGCACCTCCATGCGGTTGGCGCCTTCCATGTGTATGGCCGTGGTATTCTGCACAAACGTGTTATGAATGATACGCCCATCGGAGATCTCCTTCAGCAGCAGCCCGTAGGCACTGGAGCCCCAGTTGTGCTCGAAAGTATTGCTGTGCATCAGCACGCGGTTGGAGAACATCACCGCCACACCGGCGCCGTTGTCGCGGAAGACATTGTTCATATAGGCATCGTCGTTGGAGAACATAAAGTGCAGCCCATAGCGGACGTTGCGGATGCTGATGTTGTCCTGGATAATGGAATGGGTGACAAACTCTAAGTAAATGCCATCGCGGTGGCCCTCGAGGTGGTTGTCCTCCACTACCATTTCGGAACACTTCCACAGGTGCACCCCGTTGCCGCTGCCCTGCTCTGTCGTAGCATTGCTGCGCACCCGGTTGTTGCGCACGATGCCCGAAGTGACATTGGCGATATGGATAGCAAAGTAGGCATTGGTGACGATGTTGTTCTCGATGATGATGTTGTCGGAGTCCACCACCTTGATGGCGGCATAGTCGTACACGCTGGAGTAGCCGGCGTTGGCAAAGGTGATACCCTTAATGAGGACACCCTGCGCACTGACGGTGAGGATCTCGTACTTACCCTCGCCATCAAGCACAGGCCCGCCTATGCCAATAAGGCGTACCGATTTATTGATCACGATATTACCCTCCTTATAGAGGCCCTTGTGCACCAGGATGGTGTCGCCGTCGTATGCCATGGCCACGGCTTTACGCACAGAAGTGATCACCTGGTCTTTGCCGACGGTTATGGTAGCGGCCATCAGTCCCGGGCACAGCAGGAGGGAGAGTATGGTCAGGAGTTGCTTCATTACAGTGAGTTATACAGGGCCGGCCAGTCCAGCACTTTTCCCTTGGTCATAACGGCCACCTCGTCGGCCGACTTTTTAGTGGCAAAGGCGGCGGCATTGCTGTTCATAGGGCTTTTGAGCTGCGGGCTGACGACAAAGAGCACCTGCTGCACGTCCACGAATTCGCCGTTCTCGTAATCAGTGAACAGGGTCTGGGCGATGTCTTCCTGGGCCACTTTACCGGCTCTTAAGAATTGGCCGATGCAGTGAGCATCGTCGAACTTGTAAGCCTTGCCCTTTTTGGTCACAATCTCCGCTCCAAACTTGGCGTCCATGATCGTCATGCGGCATTCATCACAGAGGTCCTTGCCATAGGCGATCTTCTGGGGCTCGGTACTGCAGCCGGTAAATGCTGTGGCCAGGATCAGCATAACGGCGGTTGCGTATTGTACGCGGCGCTTGCCGACCCGGGTTTTACGCCCGCGGCGCCATTCGAAGAACCACACGCCGGCCATGAGCAACACACCGGCAACGACTATCCAGCCCCCGGCGACGGGATAGGAGTAGGCGTCGAAGTTCAGCAGCTTCTTGTGGCCAATCAGGGGCGGCTGGTAACTCAGGCCCGGTACCTGGATGGCTGCGGTAGGATCGAGGTTATGGCCGTAATCGTAACCCCAGCTGTAGAAATCATACATCGCCACGCCCGCGCCGATAAACAGTAATATAAGGTACCCGAGCAGGAGCTGGCGCCGGCCAATAAGGGCTACCAGCAGGCCCAGGGCGACAATGACACCCATGATATAGGGAAGGATCCTCAGTTCGGGAAACATTTCCTGTTTGATGTGCTTCATACCGATATAATGGTTCAGACCGTTGATGATGTCGACCTGGCCGGTGAGCTTATTGAGCCAGATCTGCATCGCTAATCCCTCAGGGTATTGAGGCGCAATGAGGTAGATCTCCCAGAAAGGAAGGAAAAAGGTGGCTATGAAACTTAAAGAAGCCAGTACCACCAGGATGCGTGCTGGAGGAGTCATTTTTTTCATGGTTCGAAGAATAAAGCTTCCGGGACCGGGTCCCGGAAGCTGGTTGACACCTTAGTGTTGAATACTAGGGACGTACCCTGCGGCCGGTATCGGTGGCCGGACGACGCGTGGCGGTAGCCGTATCGGTTGGGGCCGTAGACCCAATACCATACCGGAGCGCTACGCTGCTGCCAGCGGGCGATACCCTTGCATAGCCCTGCATCTCCTGGTGCAGCGCTGAGCAGAAGTCGGTGCAATAGAAGGGGAACACCCCTACTTTGGTTGGCTTCCAGGCCAGGGTTTGTGTTTCCCCGGGCATAATAAGGATCTCCGCGTTGTTGGCATGCTTGATGGCAAAGCCGTGCGGCACATCCCAGTCCTGCTCCAGGTTGGTCACGTGGAAGAATACCGAGTCGCCGACCCTGATACCTTCTATGTTGTCCGGGGCCAGGTGCGAGCGGATGGCCGTCATATACACGTGCACTTTATTGCCCTGGCGCTCTACGCGGGCCTGTCCTTCGCCTTTAGTGGCATAGGGGTGGGCGTTCTCTTCGATCTTATAGATCTTCAGTGAATTGGGGGCCACTTTGTCGTAAGCTATGGCCTCGGCATAGTGGGGCTCACCCACCGTGGGGAAGTCCAGCAGGAGTTTCATCTTCTCACCGCTGATATCATAAAGCTGGGCGCTCTGCGGCAGTTCGGGTCCAACCGGCATGTAGCGATCCTTGGTGATCTTGTTATAGGCCACCATGTATTTGCCATAAGGCTTACGCGTTGGTCCGCCAGCCACCATCAGGTGACCAATGGAATAATAAGTAGGAATGCGGTCGAGGATCTGCTGGTCCTTCACGCGCCATTTTACGATCTCCGAAGAAACGAACATGGATGTGTAGGCATTGCCATTCGCATCAAACTCGGTGTGCAGGGGTCCCAGGCCAGGCTTCTGCACCTCGCCCTGTAACACCGCTTCATACTTCAGCACCGGAATGCCGTCAAAGTCACCATCGAAACTCCTGGCGGAAATGGCCTGTTGCAACTTGGTAAAGGAGAACACCGGGATCACAGCAGCCAGCTTACCACTTCCTACAATGTATTCGCCCGTAGGATCCACATCGGTACCATGCGGTGATTTGGGACAAGGGATAAAATACATCATATCGGGACACTCCTTCGGGTCCAGCTGCACCACGTCGTTCATGATGGTAGAGGTAGCCATGTGGGTCTTCTCGTCATAAACGTTATGGGCATAGGTGGCAGGCACCCTCCTGCCCTTGCCGGCAGCCAGGTACTCTTCGGCCTTTTTCCAGTTTACCGCCAGGATAAAGTCCTTGTCTTTGGCCGAAGCGTTTACTTCCAGCAGGGTGTTGGCCTGCTCGGAGTTGTAGCAGCTAAAGAAGAACCATCCATGCGACTTGGCCTTACCGGCACGCGCCAGGTCGAAATCTATACCAGGAGTTTTGATCTGGAAGTTAATAGCCATGCGGCCCGTACCCTGGTCCACTTTGATGAAGGAGATCGTGCCCTTAAAGTTCTTCTTGTAAGAGCTGATAGGCACATCCACGCTATCACCCATGGGTATGCTAAAACGGGTGCTCGCCACCACGTATTCCGTATTCTCGGTAATATAAGGCGAGGAGTGGTTACCGGCACTGTTGGGGATCTCGAGGATCTCGGCGGTGCGGAAGCTCTTTAGGTCGATGCGGGCGATGCGCGGACTGTTGTTCCCATTCCCAAACACCCACCGGCCATCGTGCTCACCATTGGTAGTGGACAGGGAAATGTGGTGCAGGTCATCCCAGGGCACATAGCCATTGGACGTGGTAAGCATGGCCCTGGTCTCTTCGCTAAAGCCCCAGCCATTTTCGGGGTGGGCCGAGAAAACAGGGATGATACGGATGAGGCGACCGGAGGGCAGGCCATAAACCATCATCTGGCCATTAAAACCACCGGAGACAAAATTGTAAAACTCATCGTGCTTACCTGGCTCCACATACACCCTGGAAGAGGCATCGCCCGAAACTGCCGACTGGGCCCCCTTAGGTCGGCAAGCCGGTAGCAGGTAACTAACAAAAAGTAACAGCAAAGTGAAATGCGCAATACGTTTCATAGCTAAGTTTGAAGCGTTAAGAATTATTGGTATACAGAATTCACAACTTGAAACAAGGCATCATAATAACGAATAGGTCAGCAATAACGAAAAGTCAGCCCAATACTAAGGGGCCGGCTTGCAGTAGGAGACAGGATCAGGAACTGTTGACATAGGATATCAGAACAGGACAGCTTCAGGGCAAAGCATTGATTCCTATACACATCTTCGAACTCTCCGCAACAAATTAAGACAGTTTTTTCATAAGTCCCTATGACTGCCGTCAGGTTCTTTGATCCGTTAGCTCAGCAACGCAAAAAGCATACCCGGATATCCTTAAAGCACAAGCCTTTAGGAGAATAAGGATGCGATGTCTGCCCGGGCACGGATACCTGTAAACGTTACTGAGCCATAAGGGTGGCAAGACATTTGAGGAGGCATGAGAAAAACATGAAACGGCTTTTATTTCTCCTGATGGCCACCTTTGCTATGACAGCGTGCAACAACGATGCGGAAGGCAATAACGCAGACAATGATACCCTTACCGATACAAGCGCCGGTAACCCGGCAGCCGTGCACCCCCCGTCAGAAGCTATTACCGATTCTACCCAATTGGTGAACGACTCGGTGGTGGTACCCAAAACGGCGCCATCCAGTGGTTCAGGGGCTACCGGGGATACTATGCCGCGCTAAAAGTTAAGCATGCCCGTTAAAAAGTGGAAAGCATTGTTTTGTTTATGGTATAATTTTTTTAACCTTTATGCTTTCGCTCTCTGCTAAACATTAAACTTAAACGTATTATGCTACACAAAAACTTAATCTTGTTAACCGCTTGCTTTGGATTTATGATAACTACCGGCTGTGGTTCGGGAGAAGGAGACAAGGGTACTGAAACAGAGACCACTACGGAAACCACTACCGGAACAACGGAAGGTACAAACCCTAAAGGGATCGGACCTTACCAGAATGTAGAACTGACCCACCCGCTGGACGAACAGATGGTAACTGCCGGCAAGCAGGTATATGAAGTAAAGTGCCAGTCGTGCCACAAGCTGACGGATGAGCGCCTGGTAGGCCCGGGCTGGAAAGGCGTGACCGATCGCCGCACCCCCGAGTGGATCATGAACTTCACGGTTAACGTAGATGAAATGATCGAAAAAGATACCGCCGCCCAAAGAATGCTGGAAGAGTGCCTGGTGCGCATGCCCAACCAGAACCTGAGCGAGCAGGATGCCCGCTCGGTGCTGGAGTTTATGCGCAAGAACGATGGCAAGAACTAAGCGGCACGGCGCTGATGCAATACTTTAAAAAAGCCACCACCGAGCGGTGGCTTTTTTATTTCCCCCTTTACTCTTGGAGCATTTAAGCCAGGTAGCTTAAGTTTGTTGCCTGAATGGCTACTGCTGCATCGTACCTAATACTTTGCCCGTGAATCTGACAAACGATAAAAGGTCCTGGATCAGGCTGGCCCTGGTCAACTTAAGTGTAGTGGCATTCCTGGGAGCGCTGCTGCGCAGCAAGATGCTGTTTTCCCTGCGCTTTATCGACCAGAAGCACCTCATCAACGCCCACTCCCACTTTGCCTTTGGCGGCTGGGTGACGCTAAGCCTGCTGCTCCTGTTCATTTTCAAGCTGCTGCCCGCAGAGCTGCAGGCACGCCGCTCCTATCGCTATATGCTGTGGGGCATTGCCCTTTCGTCTTGGGGCATGGCACTGACCTTTCCGTTCATGGGCTACAGTGCGATACCCATTGCCCTATCCACCATCTTTATCTTCATTACCTACTGGTTTGCGGCAGTATATATCAAAGACCTGTACCGCAGCCCGCTGAGCAAGGCTGTGCGCCTGCTGGCCCTTTCGGCCGTCCTGTGCTTGGTGATCTCCTCGGTGGGGCCGTTTACCCTGGCCTACGTGCTGGCCACCGGCTCGGCCAATGCTGTACTGTACCGCGATGCTATTTATTCGTACCTGCATTTCCAGTACAACGGCTTTTTTACCCTGGGAGTGTTTGCCCTTTTCCTCCAGGCCCTGGAAGCAAAGGCGGGAGCTTACCACAAAAAGACCTTGCACCGGTTTGCCGTCCTATTAAGCGCATCGGTTGTGCCCTCGCTGTTCCTGTCGCTGCTGTGGCACCCCGACATCTCGGTGATCCGCCCGCTGGCGGTCCTGGGCATTGTGCTGATCGTGGGCAGCCTGCTGTACTTCTTCCGGGCCATACGCTTCGGCACAGGCAAGCTGGTGTACACGCACCCGCTGCCCAACCTGTTCTGGCATTTTGCCATGCTGTCCTTTGTCGTAAAGATGCTCCTTCAGATGGGCACCATCCACCCCGACCTGGGACACGCCGTTTTTGGCTACCGGCCCATCATTATCGGGTTTTTGCACCTGGTGTTCCTCGGCTTTGTCACCTTTTACCTGCTGTCGGCCTACTTTGAAGAAGGAGTCTTCCACCGGCAAAGTGCCTTTGCCAAAGGCGCGCTGTCGCTGTTTGCCTTCGGCATCATTGCCCAGGAAGTGGTGCTGATGATACAGGGTCTCCTGCTTTTCATGGGCAAGGCGCCCCACATCTACTACTGGCTGCTGTGGATCATCGCCATCCTGCTATTCCTCGGCGCGGCCCTGGTGGCCACTGCCGCCCTGCGCAAACGGGAAGTATTGGCCGATCGCTAAAAACACCACGCCTGTAACTGCAGGAAAAGGGCGAACACGGATTATTATGATCGTGATGATCTTAAAATATAACGATCTGCGTTCTTTCTTTCATTTGCACATTTGCACATCTGCACATTCGCACATTCGCACATCTGCACATCTGCACATTTACACATCTGCACATTTCCTAATCCCTACCCTCCGTCATGTGTATAAATTCTCAAAACGCGCCCAAACCCACTGGCTACCACCTCCCCTCCCGTGTGGACAAATTTGGAGGGCTTTTTCGTTGCCCGGTGAGCGCGCAGAGAGTAATTTGGCTCCATGGAAACCCGGTATGCAACCCTGAAAACCGTCTTTGACCTGGTGAAAGAAGAAAGGAGTCCCACCAGCTATCCCTGCGCCATCAACCAGGTGCTCGTTCGCCAGGACCAGCCCTGGGATATCCTGCTGAACAACCTGCAGCTCCTGGCCGACGAAGAGCTCGTCCAGCTGAAGCAGGTAGGCACCCTGCAGATCTCTATAACCACGAAAGGCTTTGAAAAGGCAGCCGGGGAACTAAGCGCTGTGTAATACCGCTTACCGCTGCCCTTCCTGCTGCTTGACCCATAATTCCTGCACCAGCACGATCATCATTGCCGCCACAGGAGTAGCCAGCACCAGCCCCCAGCCCCCGGTGAGCACCCCCATAAACAATTGGGCTATGATGATCAGGGCCGGCGGCATGTCGATCATCCGCTTCTGGATTTGCGGTGTGATGAGATTGCTTTCCAGCACCTGCACCAGGATATAGAGGCCGGCCACCAGTAGAGCGGTGGTCGTTCCCTGCAACAGTCCCACACCCACCGCAGGGATCATGGCAATGAGGGGGCCGAAGTTGGGAATAAAGTTGAGCAGGCCCGCAATCAGTGCCAGCACAAAAGCCATAGGCACCCCCAGGATCAGCAGCCCTATAAGGGTGAGCACCGTCACCACCAGCATGGCAAAGAGCTGCCCCTTGAGCCACTTCGTGAGCGTATGTCCTACCTGGTTGATCACGCCGTCGGCGCGGGGGCGAGCCGAGGGAGGCACCAGCTTTAAAAGCCCCTTTATATAAACTTTATGGCCTGCCGTAAAAAAGATGCCCAGGAAGAGCACGACGTAAATATCACCCAGCACGCCAAAAGTACTGCTGAAAAAGCCCTGCGCCACCGACATTGACTTCTGCCTGCTTTTTTCCGAAGTGACCTGCTGCAGCGCCTTTTGTCCCAGGGGACTCTTATTGAGTTGCTCCTTGAACTTCTCGATCGTGGTGGGCAGGGTTTCGCTTAGCTGCGCCGCCTGCTGCTGGATCTGCGCACCCGTGAACCAGAAAAAGAGGATGAGCAACACCAGCGACCCGATAATGGAAAGGGGCAGGGCTGCTTTCTCGGACCACCCTGTCTTCCGGCGGATCAGGCCGCTCAGCCCACGAAAGTACAGGGCGATCAGCGCGCCGGCCAGGATCAGCAGCAACACGTTAAATACCAGCTTTAATATCCAAATCAGCACCACCACCAGCGCCGTAATGCCTACCGTGATCCAGACCTTACGTTGAAACTCCTTCCGGCTGCTCGCCTTTATTCTGTCTTCAGTCATATAGTTGTTTTATTCATTGGGTGCCGAAGATTCCGGCATGCGTTGTTCCATGTTGCTTAGTTCTTTCTCGAGAAAATAATTCAGCGCCGTACGGATAGCGGCAATGGCTGCCAGCTTGCCGATGTCGTCCCAGGTGGGCGCCACCGCCGTGGCCAGGATGTCGGCCGCCAGCAACAGTTCAAGGGCCACCGTAAGGGAGGAGCCAAACTGCACGCGCAGCCAGGCATTCTTCTTCTGTACCCCGGGACTGAACCGCGTGCGGGCATAGAGGTACAGGAAATGCAGCAGGGCCAGCACAATCACCAGCACCGCCACGAGCTCCACTACGGAGCTGACCATGTCGGCAATACGCTTTACGACTTCCTCCATACCCCTACCCGTACAAAGCTTTTGCCACGGTCATCACCCCACGTATTCACCCGCTTTCCAAATACGATTCCAATCCCACATGACAACAGGTACCCAAAACAATATCTTATGCTTAAGTAAACTTCCCTCTTCATTCACCATCGACCATTCACTCATCACTCACCACTCATCACTCATCACTCATCACTCACCCTCCCCGGCACACTTATTTTACCTCCTCCGTTATGTCCATCAAAACCGAAGTGAAACGGCAAAGGGGCAGCCTGCTGCGGCAGGTGGAGAAGACCCTCGAAGGGCCAATGGTCTTCCTGGGTTTTGTGTGGCTGGCCCTCCTGGTAGTGGAGCTGACCCGGGGCCTGACACCGGTGCTGGAAATGTTCAGCATCGGCATCTGGGTGGTCTTTATCATCGATTTCCTCATAAAGCTGATCATTGCACCCGATAAGGGCATATTCTTCAAGCGCCACTGGCTCACCGTCATATCGTTGATCATCCCAGCCCTCCGGGTAGTGCGCGTCTTCAGGGTGGTGCGCCTGCTGCGGGGGCTGCGCAGCATCAGGCTGGTAAAGATCCTCGCTTCCCTTAACCGCGGCATGCGCAGCCTGGGCAAGACCATGAGCCGCCGGGGCGTTGCCTATGTGCTCCTGCTGACCATCGGCGTGTTGTTGGCCGGTGCAGCCGGCATGCTCGCCTTCGAGCGCGAAGAGGGCGGCCTGACCTCCTACGGCCATGCCCTTTGGTGGACAGCCATGATCCTCATTACTATGGGTACGGAGTACTGGCCCCTCACGCCCGAAGGACGGGCCCTGTCGTTCCTGCTGGCCCTCTATGGCTTCTCCATCTTTGGTTACATCACTGCCACCCTGGCTTCGTTCTTCGTGGGCCGTGATGCCGAGGAGCAAAGCGCACCGGTGGCCGGCAGCAGGGATATCCGGCACCTGAGCCAACAGGTGGAGGCCCTCACCAAAACTGTAGGGGAGCTCAAAGCGTCCCTGGAAGAAAGCGCTGCCAGCAAAAAACAGCCGTAACCATTTGTCCCAGGCCTTACATACGCGGTACCAGGTAAAGCACCAACAGGATACTGCACACTACGATGGCTAAGGCCAGTAGCACCGAAAGCCGCTTGGAAGGCGAGTAGCCCGTCGTATCCAGTTGCTTCTCAATACGGCGGTAACGGAAAAAGGCGAGTAGCGACACCGCGGCGCCCAGCACCACCAGGAAGATGCCTACCGCAGCAGAGCTCTGCTGGTCGGGCAGGGCTTCTCCCTCGCCGAGCACCAGCGACACCTGCTTGACAAAAAGCGCAAACTTCACCACCACGAAGCCAAAAGCCATGAGGGCGATGGCGGTACGCACCCAGGCCAGGAACGTACGCTCGTTGGCCAGGTGATCGGTGGCCGACCGTTTGGGCTTCGGCGGGCTTCCTGCGTCATTCATAATGCTGCTTTTGTTTTTGCGTTAAAAAATTAATGCCGCACCAGGGCAAACAGGGGACTGAAGCCGGGTAACCCCCGCCTTACCCTTCTTTGGCACAAAGTTTACATTTATGAGCTCAAAGAAAGGTTATGTCCTCAAGAAACGGCCCCATCATCATCATCGAAGACGACCTGGACGACCAGGATATGTTCCGCCTGGTACTGGGTGAACTAAAGGTATCCAACGAGATTAAGATGTTCAACAACTGCCCAGAAGCCTTAAACTACCTGATGGATACGCCCGACAAGCCCTTCCTGATCATCTCCGATATCAACCTGCCCACCATGAGCGGGCTGGAGATGCGCCGCCGCATCAGCGACAGCGCCCGCCTGCGCAAAAAGAGCATTCCCTTTATCTTCCTGTCTACTTCTTCCAAGATGGACTCCGTGGAAACCGCCTATGAGCTGATGGTGCAGGGCTACTTCACCAAGCCCAATAGCTTGCCCGAGCTGAAGGAAATGCTGCGCATGATCGTCGGCTACTGGAAAGTCTGCAAACACCCCAATGCCGATTAATGCCCGAACCCAAGCATCTTTCTATCGTACATTTGTCGCAATAGCCTGATCATGCAACCTACCAAATCAATCATCCACCAGGTATACTTCTGGCTCAAGGATCCTCACTCCACCGAAGCCCTCGCCCGCCTGCTCGAAGGCCTGCGCACCCTGGCACAGATCGAAGTGGTCCGCTCGCTCCACATCGGCCTGCCTGCCTCCACCGAGGTCCGCGAGGTGGTCGACAACTCCTACAGTGTCTCCGAAACCCTCTTCTTCGCCAACCTGAAGGACCAGAAAACCTACCAGGATCACCCCATCCACCAGCAGTTCGTCCGCGACTGCGCCCACCTGTGGGAAAAGGTTATCGTCTACGACTCCATGAGTGTCTTCGTACACGACTAGGGGCCGTTGCTCGTTTCCGGATCCTCGTAAGCGTTGTAGTCATACTTCTCCTTTGCCGCTACCCACCAACGTTAGCATCCAATTGAACTAAGTAGTTGTCATGAGTCAGTTGTGCTTAGTCTCCGGACTAAGCACCAGGACAAACCGGGACCCTCCATAATCTGCAGCCCAGGTCCCCATCGGCCACAGATCCGCAATGTCAAAGAACTAAGAAGAAAGAAGCTGCAAGCCACAAGCTACAAGCCACAAGCTTCAAGCAGAGAAAATCACTTTATCTTTTGCTGCCCCGTCTCTGACCATTCCTTTAAACGATCAGGCCCCAGCAGCCCCCTCATTTGCACATCTGCACATTTGCATATCTGCACATTCACTAATTGTCTCATTGGCTAATGTACTATCCCCCATACCCCCTTTCCAAGTCCGGTGTCCGAAACGACCGCAAATGACCGCTTTTGACCGCTTTTGACCACCCCTCCGGATGAACTGGCCCCAGCAGCCCCCTCATTTGCACATCTGCACATTTGCATATCTGCACATTCACTAATTCTCTCATTGGCTAATGTACTATTCCGATTCCCCCCTTTCCAAACCCCGATCCTTTTTATTCCCATCTTTTCCCATATTATCCTTTCTTTTCCCATGTTCCCCACCCGGAGGTCGCAGAAGGACTGCCCGGCCTTTCCTCATTCGCACTCCCGATTTGCTAGCGGGATGCATATCTGCACATCTGCATATTTGCACATTCTCTCATTTCCAAATTGGCTAAGTGCTCTATCCCTTTCCAAATACTTGGAGTCATTCTGGCCGTTTTGGCCGCTTTGACCGCAAAGAAGACGTGCTTGTGTCGTTAACGAATAGAGTGCTTTCTTCTATCCAATTGCTGCAGGCTGTTCCGGGGCATTAGGCAAGGATGATAATAGTAAAGCATTTTACCCGGTGTCACCCGCTTCAGCTGGTAGTAGCTTGTGGGCATCCATAGTTCCGGACACTTTTTATGGAACAGACAGGATAGAAAACAGGGATGTGTAAATA
>DASWYM010000238.1:0-3101 GCA_036404975.1 Chitinophagaceae bacterium | reverse complement strand
CATACCGAAGACCACCACCACACCGGGATAGATAAAGCCGGTGTACTCCTGGATGTATTGGAAGGCCTGGTCCAGCCCGCCCAGCAGCGGCCGGGCAGCAAAGACAGCAATGACCAGGGCGGCAAACGCCGTCAGGCGTCCCACCTTTACCAACTGCCTATCGTCGGCAGCCCTATTGATGTGCGCCTTGTAAATGTCCAGGGTAAAAATGGTGGAGGTGGAATTGAGCATGGAGGCCAGCGAAGACACCACGGCGGCCACCAGGGCGGCAAAGGCCAGTCCTCTTACCCCTACCGGGGCGAAGTTGCGCAGCAGCCAGGGGTAGGCCTGGTCCGCCTTGGTGATGGCGCCGAACTTTTCAATATTCGCCGGGTCCTTCGTCAGGTAGTAGGCGGTAATGCCCGGAATGACCACGATGAGCGGAATGAGGATCTTCAGGTAGCCCGCGAAGATCAGGCCCTTTTTGGCTTCACTGAGGCTTTTGGCGGCCAGGCCTTTTTGGATGATGTACTGGTTAAAGCCCCAGTAGCCGATGTTGATCAGCCACATGGCGCCAAAGATCACGGCAAGACCCGGCAGATCAAGGTAGGGGTCTTTAACACCGCCCGATCCGTCCGGAATGGCAGTTACCCCCTCTTTGATGATCATATTGAAGTGGAGATCCGTAGGGTCTTTAATGATGCTGTTCATCACCCGCATGAAGCCATCCACGGCACTGCCGCTGTCGGAGGCGGCACTGAGGGCAAACCAGGCGGTGATCAGACCGCCGCCGATCAGGAAGACCACCTGCAGCACGTCGGTCCAGGCCACGGCTTTCAACCCGCCGTAAATGGAGTACAGGCCGGCAAACAACAATAAACCAGGCACACCGTACACCATGGGGATACCCAGGATCTGGTCCATGGCCAGGGCGCCCAGCCACGCTACGGAGGTGAGGTTTACAAAAATGTACACCAGCAGCCAGAAGAAGGAAAAGAAGAAGCTCACCCCTTCGCCAAAGCGTTCGCTGGCCAGCTGTGGCATGGTATATATTTTCTTTTCGATCATGATGGGCAACAGGAACTTGGCCACCAGGATCAGCGTAATGGCGGCCAGCCATTCGTAGGCGGCAATGCCCAACCCGATGGCGTAGCCCGAACCGGACATCCCGATAAAGTGTTCGGCAGAGATGTTGGCGGCAATAAGCGAAGCGCCGATGGCCCACCAGGAAAGGGTACCGCCGGCCAGGAAATAATCCTTGGCATTCTCCTCCTTACCTTCTTTCCCCCGGGAAAGCCATAAGCCGAGCGAAACGATCATAAGGGCATAAACTACGAAGATGATGTAGTCTAAGGTTGTAAAGCCTGCATTCATAATAAGCAAATAGTATTTGTGGTTAGAGAAAACTTAGTTCTTCCAGTCGGATTTATTTGTAATAGACTTCGCTCCAGCGCAGCTCATTTTTGAGGGCGTGGAGGGTGGTGTCCTTGTTGATCAGTACGCATTCAATACCGGCCATTTCGGCAAAGTCGACCAGGTACTGCGCCGAAAGGTTCTGCGAGTAGCAGGTATGGTGGGCGCCACCCGCCAGGATCCAGGCCGCGCAGCCGGTTTTCATATCGGGCAGCGGGCGCCACAGCACGCGGGCTACGGGCAGCTTGGGCAGGTCGTGCTTGGGCGCTACAGCTTCCACTTCGTTTACGAGCAGGCGGAAGCGGTTGCCCATATCCACGATAGAGGCGTTCAGGGCTGGCCCGGCCGCTACATTGAAGACCAGGCGCACAGGATCGGCCTTGCCACCGATGCCTAAAGGATGGATCTCGCACTTCGGCTTTCCATCGGCAATGGAGGAGCAGATCTCCAGCATATGGGCGCCGAGCACCATCTGGTTACCGGGCTCGAAGTGGTAGGTGTAGTCTTCCATAAAGGAGTTGCCGCCGGGTAGTCCCGTAGCCATGACTTTCATGGCGCGCACCAGGGCGGCGGTCTTCCAGTCGCCTTCGCCGGCAAAGCCGTAGCCTTCGTGCATGAGGCGCTGGGCGGCAATGCCGGGCAGCTGCACCATGCCGTGCAGGTCTTCGAAGGTGTCGGAGAAGCCTTTAAAGTTCCCCTGCTGGAGGAACTGGCGCAGACCGGCTTCAATGCGGGCGGCATCCCTCAGCGAGGAGCGCTGGCCGTTGAGCAGCGAGGAGGAGATGGCATAGCTGTCCTGGTACTCCTGAACCAGGGTGTCGACTACTTTGTCCTCTACCGCGTTTATGACCTGTACCAGGTCGCCGATGCCGTGGGTGTTCACCGAATAACCAAACTTGTATTCCGCTTCTACTTTATCGCCGTCGGTCACGGCCACGTAGCGCATGTTATCGCCAAAGCGCACAAAGCGGGCACCCTGCCAGTCGTTCCAGCCGGCTGCCGCACGGGCCCAGGTATTGATCTCCTGGAGTACCTCTTCGTCCTGCCAGTGACCTACCACCACCTTACGGTTCATGCGCAGGCGCGTAACCATAAAGCCGAACTCGCGGTCGCCATGGGCCGATTGGTTCAGGTTCATGAAGTCCATATCGATCTCTCCCCACGGGATATCGCGGTTGAACTGGGTGTGCAGGTGCAGCAAGGGTTTGCGCAGGATCTTCAGCCCTCCGATCCACATCTTCGCCGGCGAGAAGGTGTGCATCCAGGCTATGATGCCGATGCAATTACGCGCCGTATTGGCCTCCAGGCACACGTTGTAGATCTCTTCGGGTGATTTCACGGTAGGTTTGAATACCACGGAGACGGGTATCTGGGTCGCCTCATTGAGGGCTTTAGCGATCGTTTGCGAATGCTCGGCTACCTGGCGGAGGGTTTCTTCTCCGTACAGGTGCTGGGAGCCGGTGATGAACCAAACTTCTAAACTCTTTAAATCAGTCATTAGTCATTGCAGTTTTAGTTGCGAAAATATTTTTGAATGCTTATTGTCCATAATAGGAGTTGGCGCCGTGTTTACGGTCGTAGTGCTTGCGGATCAGTGCTTCCTTGAGGCGTGCGGCCCGGGGATTCACCTGCTCGGTGAGCAGGGCCATCCGGGCCACCGTTTCCAGCACCGCGCTGTTGTACACGGCCTTTTCCGGGGTCTTGCCCCA
>DASWYM010000237.1:0-3497 GCA_036404975.1 Chitinophagaceae bacterium | reverse complement strand
AGGTTTACCGGCGCTCCTGCTCCTGATGAATTACCCCTATTGATCACCGTGGCCGTACGCTGGCCGCATGACCCCTAATATGGTCCAAAAGCAAGGCCTTAACACGATTTCTGCCTGAATAGGTCTATCTTATAAATAAGTGCCTGTTATGTTACGGGCATATCAATCAAACAAATGACAAACATTACAGAGGTGTTGCGGGAAGAGCGCAACATGGCGACCATGAACACCGGAATCAGGGCAGCCGGGTTAGACCAGCTCCTGGATCAGGCAGGCCCCTTCACCGTTTTTGTCCCCTCAGACCTTGCTTTCGGAAAGCTGGAGAAGGGCGTATTCCCCAACCTGCTGCTTGCTGAAAACAAAGCCCTGCTGGCCGGTATCCTGCGTCACCATATTGTTCGGGGCAAGGTGAGTTTTGGTGAGCTGATCAACGGCGCCAGGCTGACCACCCTGCAGGGTGACGATTTATTGGTAGAGGTGCTGGCCGGATGGGTAACCATAAATGGAGCGTCGGTGCAGAACCACGATGTGGTTGCATCGAATGGCGTGATCCATTCTTTGAATGCCGTATTGCTTAACTAAGCAGCCGGAAGGAACAGGTGACCCTGCAGCGGAGGCAGGCTTGCGCATAGAGGACACGCCCTTCTGAGCGGCAGAGCACAACAAAACGCTGCAACGATCTTCCTAAACAACACTATATGTTAGATACAAGAGATGTTAGGGTCGGTAACTGGGTATTAAAACTTACCGGCAGGGATGTGAAGGACCAATCGTTTTTTGAATACAAAGCCATTGCCCTGGAAGAGTACTGTTACACCTTTTCCCGTGAATGCTTTCCCATCAAACTTTCGCCCGACATCCTGGGGGAATGTGGCTTTAGACACGAATTTGGCGACTGGTATAAAAACATTCCTTCTGCGGATGTAGCAGGGGGGATACCCTTGCTTCGGTACCGGCATAAGGAAAAGGCCTGGTACCTGGGCAACCTGGAACTGCCGGCCCAGCCTCTTTATGTGCACCAGTTGCAGAATCTTTATTACGCGCTTACCCGCCAGGAACTCGACATTGAGCTCACCCGGTTTGAAAACCTGGCGATGGAACACCCCATCCAACTATTTACGGACGCTTATTAACGCAGGACGGTACCCAGCTCTATCGGGTTATCCCCTGGAGAAACTGGTGTAAGAAATAACCCTGCTCCCCACGGTGTGTGCGGATGCCGGCATCGGAAGGTCCCGCGTTCCTGCTGATGCCATTGCTTCCCTTATTTACTGCTTTAGAGAACCGATCAATTTCATCAAATTATTATTATGAAACAACAGTACATAGCTTTTCACCCATCTATAAAGCACATGGGATTCTTTGCTCTGTTTCTTTTGTTTAGTTTGATTTGGGTTTCCTGTGGTACGGGAAACGTACTGGACAGGGGATTCAGGCCAGAAGTCAGAGCGGAGGTGCCTGTGGACAGTTCCGAGATCAGGGAAATTACCTTTCGCAAACTCAATAGTGAAGGTGGTCACGAGGCCCTGCACCTTACAGGACAGCTTTTTGTCAAAAGTACTGAAGGCGGTAGCACCCGAATCAGGCCTTGTGCCGGTTGCAGGATCCGGCTTACGACCACCGCCGATACTTCGCTCTCAGCCAACCTGACAACGCTTCGTGACGGTTATTTTGAGTTCAATGGAAAAGTCTTTCCCTATACGCTAACCCTGACCAATGCAGGTATGAATCCATTGGTGTTAGAGAACATAGAAATGGAGCGTGAGGGGAATACGATCATAAGAGTGATCAATGCCGCAGGCAATACACCCGAGCGGTTCAGGCTGAAGAAAACGGGAGTTGTATACAGCTGGGACAAAGTTCAAGAAGGTATGAAGTAACCGGGGTCATGTAATGTAAGGCTGGTTGCTCCGGGGCCATAGCTATTTACACGACCGGCTAAGAGGAGCTCCTTTCATATTGCCTGAAGCTGTGCTTAACCAGCCGAATTGCTCTCCACGATCTTTTTGATTTCCTCCAGGCTGCAGTTTTTCAGGGTTTCTACTTCTAAGTGCTGTCCCATTAATCCAAAGAAAAATCAGAAGTGGAAAGTATCCGTATCATACGAAGGTGCCTGCGGGAGCGGTTTGCAGCCTTTTATTCTTCCTGTAGCCTTTTGCCCTCTTCGATGCCCTTCACCGTTATGGTGTACGTAACGGGATCGGTACCTTCCAGTAAGGTAATATGTCCACTGTTTTCCAGTTCGTTCAACAGGAAGTTTAGATGATCTTTATCGGGGACCATGCCGAGGTTCTCTTCTTTTCCTAAATCATCCACAGTTAAGGTTTCGTGTTTGATGAGTGTATCTAAAACAATCTTCCGGTTAATAGTAGTCATAATGTGTTATTTTAGAATAAGCTCATGAGTTGTTACAAAAGTTCTTCATGTTTATTTTTCCTATTTATAAAGTTAAAAAAAGTTATAGGTCCAAATAGGGGGAGGTTTGTATAAAATCCCAGGTTCACCACCAGCTCCTGGCCGGTTAAGGCATAATAAAGGTTCTGTAACTGGTGGACATAAAGGGGCTGGGCTGGTATTTTGAAGTCGTTTAAGTACCAGCTTTTATTTCCGGTTTTATACCGCAGCACGGGTAATGCTTCATCCATGCCCTCTGCTTCCAGTTTCTTATACCATTGATCCGGCTGCTGCTTAAAGCCGCAATATTCTAAAAGGTCGGCGGTGAGTGGGATGGGGAAACAATCTTTGGTAAACGTGTGGTAGTGCTCATTCAAAGCAATAGCTTTATATTCGATAAAAGGTTCGTTTTCTCTGTCTGTTCCCATAATTTTCAGAACCCAGTTCCCGGCCCGCATGTCTGTTGGATGGAGCATATTGGTTACTATTTGTATTGTGTTTTACGTTGGTCGGCCAGCTGGGCCAGGACCTGTTTTTGACGGTTCACTTCCGAGTTTTGTTTCTCCTGGTCCTGTTGGTTGGCGATGATCTTCTTTTCGATGTCCGATCTTCTTTCACTCAGGTCACCACCTTCTTTTACCAGGCTCTTATATCTTCCCTCTTCTTTTATGACCACGGCGTTCTGTTCTTTGATCATTCGTTCCAGGTTGAAGGCTTCTATAGCAGGCGCCAATTGATTCAAGACCTCTTTAGCCTCCTCTACCGTTATAGAGGTGGAGGCGTTGCGTAGCGCGATCGCGTCGTTGGGCATGCCCACCAGTAAGTAAACCGTGGTTTTTTCCTTTTCATCCCTGCTCATACGGTTCACTTTGAAATACAGGTCTGCGTAGACCGTATCCTTCCCTGGTATGCGGGTATTTCTAAAGGACTTAAAGCCTTTCAACTGGTCGGTCCTGGTTCCCCTTTTAGACAGGTAATCATCCATGGCATCGTTGACCACATCCTGGGAATAGGGGAGATGGATCAAAGCCGCAGGTTGTTGTGTTTTTTGATAGGCGACCACGCCTTCCTGTGCTTGTGCCAAAAGCAGGCAGGGGGGGAGG
>DASWYM010000236.1:0-3873 GCA_036404975.1 Chitinophagaceae bacterium | reverse complement strand
TTTTCATTTAGCGCTGACTCGCTATAAGCAGGTTCAGGTCTGTGTACTTCAGATTAAAGCGTTCGCTGAGGTAGAAATTCGTCAGTGCTCCTTTGAACATATAGATGCCGCTGCGCAGGTGGATCTGGTGCCAGACCATGTGCTCGAAGCCGCCGTCCTCACCGGCCTCCAGCAACAAAGGCATCAGCACGTTGCTGATGGCTTGCGAGGCCGTACGGGCAAAGCCGGATGGTATGTTCGGAACGCAGTAATGGATGACCCCATACTTCACATAAATGGGGTTTTCGTGCGTGGTGATGTCGGAAGTTTCAAAGCAGCCGCCGCGGTCGATACTCACATCGATGATCACCGCACCGGTGCGCATATTCGACACCATCTCCTCGGTAACGACTATGGGTGTGCGGCCGGTTTCAGAACTAAGGGCGCCGATGGCCACCTCACAGGTCTTCAACTGTTTGGCCAGCATGCGGGGCTCTATCACCGAGGTCCACAGGCGGTGTCCCACGTTGTTCTGCAGGCGCTTCAGGCGGTAGATACTGTTATCAAATACTTTCACCGAGGCACCCAGTGCCAGGGCTGCCCGGGCTGCGTGCTCCCCTACGATGCCGGCACCAATGATGATCACCTTGGTAGGCGCGATACCGGAGATGCCACCTAATAGTACTCCCTTGCCGTGGTTGGACGAGCTGAGGTACTGGCCGGCAATGAGCATAGAGGCGCTTCCGGCAATCTCGCTCATGCTGCGTACGATGGGATAAGTGCCGCTGTCGTCTTTCAGATTCTCGAAGGAAATGGCGGTAATGCGCTTGTCCATCATCTTCTGAAGCAACTCCGCCTTCAGCACGGTAAGGTGAATAGGGGAAATGATCATCTGGCCATGCTGCAGCAGCGGCAGGTCTTCATCGATGACCGGGGCACTTTTAACCAGGATCGGCGCCTTGAATACTTCCTGGCGCTCGTAGACGATATGGGCACCGGCCTCGCTGTAGTCGCGGTCGCCGAAGTGGGCCGCTTCGCCGGCATTGTGCTCGATAGTCACATGATGGCCGTTGCTCACCAGTACGCTTACCGCATCCGGCGTCAGAGCAATACGATTTTCCTGGAAGGCCACCTCTTTGGGTATACCTATGTGGAGCCGGGCGCCTTTAGGTTTGATATCCAACGTTTCCTCAAGGGTCTCGTAACTAAAGGACGTACTAACAAGTGGTTTCTGTTGCGACATAGCAGCGGGATCGGTACTTCTGGTTTAAATTGGGCTACAAATTACGACTGTTCCACGACACTGGCGGCAAGGAATTGGGCATGGGTGGTAACTTTCACACTCCGGGTGCCGCTGTCCAATGCACTGATTTGCACATGGATAGTGGAATCCTCAAAAAGTTCCGGGGCTTTCTCGGGCCACTCCACCATGCAGATCTCGCCACTGTACACGGCATCTTCCACCCCGCTTTGAATGATTTCTTCCATATCCCTGAGGCGGTACAGGTCTATATGATAGATCTTGCGCCCCGTTCCATAAGTATACTCATTAATGATCGAGAACGTAGGGCTGCCCACGGCATCCTGCACGCCTTTGTGGCGACACAGTGCAGCTATGGTAGTGGTCTTACCGGCCCCCATCTGCCCGTGAAACGCAAAGGCTTTGGCCTCTTTAAACTGCTGCCAGAAGTCCCTGGCAAAGTCTTCCAGTTCTTCTATGCTGATCTGCCATTCCATGCCGCAAATTTAACACCCATTTGCAACGGTGTTGAAAAGATAGTCGGTGTTGGAACATGTACCCCCTGGGATTGGCGGTACCTTTGTCGTGTTTAATCCGATAGCATGGAAAAAGTACAATGGAAAGTAGAAGGAATGACCTGCGCCAACTGTGCGCTCAGCATCAATAAGTTCCTCGAAAAGAAAGGCGCCCGCAATATCTCTGTCAATGCCATAAATGGAGATGTCTCTTTTGATATAATAGAATCCGAAACGCCTGAGACCCTCGCCAAAGGCGTTGAGTCGCTGGGCTATAGTGTGAAGGAGGAAGAGGGAAAGAAAGCCGAAAAGAAACAACCCTTCCTGAAAAACAACCTCCAGCGCTTCCTGTTCTGCCTGCCTTTTACGCTGGTGCTCATGCTGCACATGATTCCCGGGGTGCACATTCACTGGCTGATGAACCCCTGGATACAGCTGGCCATTACCCTGCCGGTATTTTTTGTGGGCATGCGTCACTTTGGCCGCTCCGCCATCAAAAGTATCCGCAACGGCATTCCCAACATGAACGTACTCATCGCCGTAGGCTCAGCCTCCGCCTTTATCTATAGCCTGATCGGTACGGTGTTTGGCCTCGGGGAGGACTACCTGTTCTACGAAACCGCGGCCACCATCATTACCCTGGTGTTTATGGGCGAGTACCTGGAAGACGCTTCCATCCTCTCGACCCAGCGGGCGCTGAAGGGACTGGTAAAGTCGCAAAAGGTGATGGCCAATATGATCGCTTTTGACGACCAGCACCAGGAGCACATCTTCCCCATCGAAAATACCGAGCTGCGCGTAGGCGACCTGGTTCTGATCAAAACCGGCGAGCAGGTTCCTGCCGACTGTAAGATTCTCTGGGGCGACGTGCAGGTAAACGAAGCGCTGATCACCGGGGAAAGCACGCCGGTAACCAAAACCAAAAAGGAGCACCTCATTGGCGGCAGCATCGTGGAAGAGGGTACCGTAAAGGCCCAGGTGACAGCCGTGGGCGGCGACACCGTGCTTTCCCGCATCATCAACCTGGTGAAGCAAGCCCAGGGTGAAAAGCCCCCTGTGCAGCAACTCGCCGACCGCATCAGCGCCATCTTTGTGCCGACGGTACTGATCATCGCCCTGGCAACACTGGTCGTGAACTGGATCGTACTCGGCGTCTTCACCGACGCTCTGATGCGCAGCATCGCCGTGCTGGTGATCGCCTGCCCCTGCGCTATGGGCCTGGCCACGCCGGCAGCTATTGCCGTGGGCCTGGGACGTGCCGCCCGCAACGGCATCCTGTTCCGCAACGCCAAAAGCCTCGAGCTATTTAAGAACGTAAAGCAGGCCGTCTTCGACAAGACCGGCACCGTTACTACGGGCCACTTTGGCATCTCGGGCTTTCATGCCAATGGCCTGGGCGAGGAGGAGTTCAGGCGCCTGGTGATCTCGCTGGAAAAGTATTCCAACCACCCCCTGGCTAAAAGCATCCTGCGCCAGTGGGGCAGTAATTCGGACATCCGCTGGAAGACCGTGGAAGAACTGAAAGGAGAAGGCGTTCAGGCCACCGATGCCGAGGGCAATACCTGGTTCCTGGGTTCCTATGGCCGCATCGCCCACCTGGTGCAGGAAAAGGAGCACAACATTTACCTTGTAAAAAACGACGAGGTAATGGGCTGGATCGACCTGCAGGACGAGCTGCGCCCCGAAGCCCAGTATGTTATTAATTACCTCAAAGACCACGGCATCCGCACCATCCTGCTCAGTGGCGACCGTTATTACAAGAGCCGCCAGATTGCCGACGCCCTGGGCATGGATGAAGTGATCGCCGAGCAGACCCCGGAGCAGAAGATGGCCAAGATCGCGGAGCTCACCGCCCAGCAACCTACCGTGATGATCGGCGATGGCATCAACGACGCCCCCGCCCTGGCCAAGGCCACCATCGGTATCTCAATGAGCGATGCCTCGCAGCTGGCCATGCAGAGTGCCCACGTGGTGCTGATGAACGGCGGGCTCAAAAAGCTGCCCACCGCCCTGGGGCTGGGCCGCCATACCTATATGACCATCAAGCAAAACCTGGGATGGGCGTTCCTTTACAACATCATTGCCATCCCGGTGGCTGCTTTTGGCTTTCTTACTCCCACCTTCGGTGCCCTGGTGATG
>DASWYM010000235.1:0-4658 GCA_036404975.1 Chitinophagaceae bacterium | reverse complement strand
TTGGCGTACCATTCTTTGGAGGCTCCCCAGTTGGAGACGCGCACAATGATGGTGTCGATGCCCTGCAGAAGGGTAGTAGTTAGTGGGGTCATGATCCTTTGGTTTTCGTAACGGGTGTGTTTGTAACGTGAATATACAAACGTTATCCATTTGCCGTAGCGTGTAACATGCTCACCCATTTACCGATCAGCCAGCCGGCCGATCAGGCTTCCTGCTCGTACACCGACATAAAGTAGGGCGGAAAGGTGAGGAAGGCCTGGGTCTTCAGGGTGGGGAAGTGCTTCTTGTACACCGGCAGCATCCAGGCGGCACTGAAAATAAGGATGAACTTGCCATCGGAACGGAGGCGCGCCTTTACCATTTGCAGGAAGGTCTCCAGCACCTCGTTCTTGAAGAAGGAAAGCGGCATGGAGGAAATGATGTAATCGGCCTGCACGTCCATGGGGACATAGCGTTCAAAGTCCAGGGCGCTGTGGGACAACACTCTTACCTGGGGGAGCTTTTCTTTCAGCAGGCTGCAGGACTCTTCGTCTATTTCAAAGGCGTAATACTCCGGCGCCTCGTGCCCGAGCTTCTGTAATACCGGCTCGGTGATCTCTCCCATGCCGGCGCCGAACTCGATGACCATAGGGATATGTGTGGTTGCAGGAGTGATCTCGTCGGCGATACGCTCCAGTACTTTTTTGGGCGTCTCGCGGATAGCGCCGGTGCTGAATAACTTGGGGAGATAGTTCATGTCCTTTCTTTTATGGATACAATCCCTATACTCCATCAAATGGTGTGCTAGGAGGAGGTACGGCAGAGTTGAAGGCTCACATTCCAAGGCTTTTTCTGCCTTTTCCCCAATACGGAGGAGCTCCTTTACATAAGCCTGTCGGTCCTTTCCCACCAACCGGCCCAGGTTAGTTGCAAATGCAGCGACTTTGTCGTACCTTTTTAGAGCAATCCTACCCGTTATTTGCCCCCAAGACTTTATCGCTACCCCAGGGAACCAATTACCTAAAACTCTGATTATGCGATTAACCCACCGCACCACTGCTCTACTGGCCATCCTGGTGGTGGCTTTGCTTGCGTTTAGCTGCCAGCGCTTTTACCTGCCGGTAGCCTCGCCCTCCGCCACTGCCCCGGAAAGGGAGCGCGCCATCACGGAGAACAAAAGCCTTAGAAAGTATTTTATCCTGCGCCATGGGTCAGGGGACTATGTGATCAATGAAATAGAGGTGGACCCGCAGAGCCAGCAGTTGAAAGGGAGGCTCAGCCCTCTACCCCACGAGCATACACTCTATACCTCTCAGCGAAAGGGCTATCGCTACAACCTGGGTAAGGGCGAGGGGGTGGTGCTCAACGAAGTACACCTTTATATGCCCGGCACGGAACGACTGGACACCACGCAGGTGGTGGGCCTGCCGCTGGACGGGATTCAAAAGATCGAGGTGTTGCAACACGACAAGGGGCGCACTACCGTCAGCTATATCCTGGGAGGGATTGGGTACACCATAGGTGTCATGGCTGTGGCAGCAGTGATCGTGGCCCTGACCAAGAGCTCCTGTCCCTTTGTGAGCGTGTACGACGGGCAGCAATACGTGGTGCAGGGCGAGCTGTTTGGCGGTGCCATCTACCCCTCGCTGGAAAGGGATGACTACCTGCCCTTGCGGGTCCACCCCCTGGAGGGTGCCTTTAAGGTTCGCATCAGCAACGAACTGCAGGAAAAGCAATACACCGACTTCGCCGACCTGGTGGTCATCTCCCATGACAAGAACGTCAGGGCGCTGACCGACCGGCAGGGAAAGATCTATACGGTGGGGACACTGCAGGCCCCGGTACAGGCACTGCTCAACGACCGCCTTGACATGACCCCTGCCCTGCAAGCCACCGATAAGTGGCTCTGCCTCTTTAATGATACGGCCGCCACGGATAACGTCAACGAGCTGGTGCTGCAGTTCGAAAGACTTGCCGGAGCCAGGCAAGCTAAGCTGGTACTGCAGGTCAAGAACTCCTACTGGTTCGACTACCTGTACGGAGAGTTTACCAGTGCCTTTGGCTCCTACTACAACCACTGGATCAAAAAGCAAAAGAAAGTGCCCGCCTCCGAACTGGACCAGTGGTCGCGCGACCAGCATATTCCCCTGCAGGTGTTGCTGAAAACTACCGGCGGCTGGAAAGAAGTGGAGCAGTTAAAAACGATCGGCCCTTTGACCAACAGGGAGCTATTGGTGCCGCTCGACCTGGAGGACGTGGAAGGCAACGAGGTGGTGGTAAAGCTATCCACCGGCTTTATGTTCTGGGAGCTGGACGGGGCGGGTATTGACTACTCGGCCAACCAGCCTTATACCATACAGGTGCTGAAGCCGTCGGCAGGAGTGGACGAAAACGGGAAGGACGTCGTGCCCCTGCTGGCCACCGGCGACAGGAAGTACCTCGACCAGCCCCAGCCGGGGAATGCCGCCGTGCTCACCTACCGGCTGGCCCAGCAACCCGCTGCCGGGCAGGCGCTGAGCGTCGTGCTGCACACCAGGGGCTACTACGAGCACGTGCGCCACTACAAGGGCAAGCCGCGCCTGGCATTCCTCCGGGGGTTTAAGGAGACCGGTGCGTTTGCCGCCTTTAGCCGCCAGCGGTACGACTATGTACGCATCCAAAACATCATTGCACTAAACCAATAAATACTGCTTATGCCGGAAGCATTAACAAAACCCGGAGTATCCTTCCTGCGCGCCCGGCGGTTCGGGTCAAGTAGTGGGCACAGGAATCTTTCTGTGTCCCAGAGCGTGGTGCAGGGCGCCCACAGGCTATGGGTGCGCTACCGTGTACGGCTGCATATCCTACTGCTCGCCCTGGGTAGTTATCCTTCATGGGCACAGGCCATCAAAGCAACCAGGGGAATGATGCGCTTTAAGGAGGAAGTGTACGGCGGGGGCGATATCAAGATGGTGCGCTGCGGGCGGCAGTACTACTTCAGCATCTATGCACCGGGCTACCCTTCGGCCGCTTTCGACGACTATATCCGCAGCGAGCTGCACCGCTTCGTGCCGATGGCCCGGAAGGCAAACCGGCTTTCGTTTCTCTTCTTTGCCGTCACGCGCCGCTGTCCCTTGCAGTGCGAGCATTGTTTTGAGTGGGAGCGGCTGAACGGGGAGGAGACTTTTACCCAGCCGGAGCTACAGGCCGTAGTAGCGCATTACCAGCAGGAGGGCGTTTCCCAGTTCCACCTCAGTGGCGGCGAGCCCATGGTGCGCTTCAGCGACCTGGAAGCACTTATTGCAGGCGCCGATAAGAAAAGCGAGTTCTGGATCCTGACCTCGGGATTAAACCTCACCCGCGAAAACGCCCGCCGCCTGAAGTCAGCCGGTGCTACCGGCGTGGTGGTCAGTCTCGATCACTTCGATGCGGGGGCGCACAACACTTTCCGTGGCTCGCGTCATGCCCACCAGTGGGTGGTGGATGCTGTGCGTCATGCACGCGAGGCAGGACTGGTGGTAGCGGTAACCGTTTGTGCCACCCGGTCGTTTACCACGCCGGAGAACCTGTTGCATTACGCCGAATACGTTCGTTCGCTGGGAGTCGCTTTCATACAGGTGCTGGAACCCAAAGCCGTGGGGCGCTACCAGGGGCGTAAAGTAAGCCTCGACTGGCAACAACTGCAAGTGCTGGAAGACTTCTATACGACGCTGAACTTCGATCCGCGTTATAAGGATTACCCTGTAGTGCTGTACCATGGTTATCACCAGCGGCGTATCGGTTGCCTGTCGGCGGGTAGCCGCAACCTGTATATCGACTCGGAAGGCTTTATCAATGCCTGCCCCTTTTGCCAGAGCCGGAGCTACCACGTAAGGGAAGTGCTGCATCGCGGAGAAAAAGGGATAGTGCCTCCCATCATGTGCTGCCCCGATTATGGGGTGGATTCACTTCATTAAAGCATGGGTTATGCGTAACAACTTCCTGTTCCTATGCCTCCTTCTTTACGGCGGCCTGTATGCCCAACCGCAGAAGGCCCACCCGGTGCAGGCCCCTGGCCTGGCTTATGTCTTCGGGCTGAAGGGTGGCGGCAGCTTTTCCAATATGTACTTCACGGACAGACAGCCGTATTCCAATACCGGCAACCGCTCGCGCACTGGTATTTACCTGGGCATAGTGTACCATAAGGCGCTGCACCGGCAGTGGGCCTTCCAGCCGGAACTGGTCTATGCTTCACAGGGCTACCAGGTAGTGTGGGGCGATTCGGTATGGTCGTTCCGGGAGGAGGTCAGGCATGGCTATTTCAACCTGCCCCTGCTGGTGCAGTATCTATCGCCTGCCGGCCTGTCGCTGTACACCGGTCCTCAACCGGGATTACTGCTGTTTAACCGGCGCGATGACTTTGCAGCCATGGACCTGTCGTGGGTGATCGGGGGCGCCTACATTTCCAAAATAGGGCTGGGGGCAGAAGTTCGCTACAGTGCAGGGCTGACCAATATAGCTTCGAATGAATACGACTACCTGCCCTTCGTCAAAGCCCGCAACAGGGTCCTGCAGGCCGGTATCGTTTACCTGTTTGCGCAGGTGAAGAAGAGAGAGTCAGTGGTGAATGGTGAGTGGTGAGTGGTGAATGGTGAGTGCCTTTACTACTATAGCTACATTCAATAGGTGTATTTCTCAAAGCCCCGTTGATTAACGGGGCT
>DASWYM010000234.1:0-3523 GCA_036404975.1 Chitinophagaceae bacterium | reverse complement strand
CCGCATGGTCTCTCAGGGGTACAGCCCGGCTCAATTGCCAGCGGTAGATGCCTTGCCTGTTCCGAAACCGGTGATGGAAAATGAAATCCTCGCCGGTAGCTACCGAGTGTTTCCAGAGGCGCATATTTTCCTCCCGCTCATCGGGATGCACGATCTGTGCCCAGCCTTCTGCGTTAATCACTTCGAAACTCAGGCCGGTATAGTCTATAACGGCCTGGTTAAAATAGTCCAGGTTGCCCTGCGGGTCGGAGGTCCAGACAAACTGCGGCATCGTATCGGCCAGCAGCCGGAAGCGGGCTTCGCTTTCCTCGGCCCGTTTGCGGGCCAACACCTGTTCGGTGACTTCATGAGCCACGACCATAAACCCGTTAGGAAAACCACCGGCTTCGCGCAAAGGTTCATAAACGAAATTGAAGTAGCAGGTTTGTTCCCGGCCATAGCGGTTCACCACCAGCTCAAACTCGCTACTTAAGAAAGGCTCTCCTGTCTGCATCAGCTGCCGCACTATGGGTTCCAGTACGCTACGAGTTTCGGGGAGCGACTCAAACAAGGGCTTTCCGACAAATTCTTCCCTCGCTTTACCAGTCAGGGGCAAATAAGCATCATTGGCGATCTCGGCCACGAGGTCATCACCGCGGAAGACGGCAATGGCCACCGGTGCGCGCATCACCATGTACTCAAACCGCTCATTGGCAGTTTTGATCCGGCGCAGGGTCTCCACCTTATCAGTGGTTTCCGTACAGGTTACCAACACGCCGGCCCGCCGGCCGCTCTCATCACAAACGGGGCTGTAGCTGAAGGTCCAGTAAATATCTTCAATGCGGCCGTTGCGGTAGAAGGGCACCAACTGATCTTCGTTCCATACGGCTTCTCCACCGGACAGCACCTGGTCAATCCACGGCTTGATGGTGGGCCAGATCTCTTCCCATACGTCCTGCCCCCGCTTTCCCAGGGCCCAGGGGTGCTTGCCCTCGTTGCCCAGGCTGGGACGAAAGGCGTCGTTATAAAAGCAAATGAGTTCAGGCCCCCAGAAAAGGAACATGGGAAACCTGGAATTCAGAATAATACTGATCGTTGTACACAAACTTTGCGGCCACTTGCCGGGAGGACCCAGGGGCGAAGCCGCCCAGTCGTAATTGCGGATGAGCCCGCCCATTTCACCACCGCCCTGTAAAAATACAGGCACTGGTTCTTTATGAATAGTTTCCACTGTAATAGCTTTTGGTTAGGGGATTGGCCAATGAAAGTAGGCATTATATATTAGCCCTGCTACAAAACGCATCAAAAAACGGCCCAGTTCCGGGAAAGAGAAACTCAAAAGCTCAGCGGCAAACTAAGAACTTAGCCTGCCCGCCATCAGGTCCCTTTATAATAACCGTCATTGAACCGGGCATCTTTTGTTGCTACCTTAAATAAAACGCGCGCTCCGCCCGGAAACAGGCTTTGGACGCGACAAGTTCCCTTAAACTGATTTTGTAACCGACAAAACAACTAGTCATGCAAACCTCTGATTCGCTTTATAACCAGGCCCGTAAGCGGGTAGAGTTCAAATCCCACTTATTTGTCTATGCGGTGATTATGGCCGCATTATGGATCATTTGGGCCATCACCGGGCAAGGTTATCCCTGGCCGGCCTGGCCCATGCTCGGATGGGGCATCGGCATCCTGTTTCACTACCTGGAGGCCTACCACCCTTCCCGGTTCTTTTCGCTGGAGGAAGAATACAAGAAGCTGAAAATGAAACGGGGAAACAGGATTGAACAGCAGGAAGAAAACAAGTAAGGACTTGGACCCGGAAGTTTGAAAGCCCTAAAACCTGCGCACAGTGACAACCTCACCTGCTTTGGCCCATGCGACAGGAAGGCATACACGAGCTTCACCCGGATGACAAAAAAGATACTCCGGCCGCGTTCTTTTGCCGGAGTGCTGCAATCAATGTATTACCATACATTCCGGGGGCAAGTATCACCATACTTATTACCCAAAAGGAAACCGATGATAAGCTCATGGGTGCCCCTGCTGTAGTTATTCAGGTTGGATGTAGTGTAATCGTATGAATAGCCTACATTGAACGTATTGGAAACATTTAACCCCAGCATGCCTGCAAATCCATCGTCTTTCCGGTAGCTAGTGCCTACCCAAAGCAGGTCGCGGTACTGCAGTTTGGCGTTGACATCAAACTGCAGGGGCGCCGGCTGCACGTATTTGACAAGTACCGATGGAACCAGGTTCCAGTCCTCTCCGACTGATAACCGGTAGCCGGCCGTGGCAAACAAATGAGGAATGAGGCGCCCTTCCTGCTGCCTGACCTGGTTGTTGGAGAAGTCAATTCGCTGGGGGATGATCTGCTGGGCCGACAAGCCGGCAAAGAAGCTGGCCGAATAGAGATAAAGCCCTGCTGACAGGTCAGGCCTGATCCTGCCGAGGTCGCCGCTGCCGTAGACAGCAGGGTCCACAGAGGAGCCGGCCCCGAAGTGCAGCCTGCTGGCATCCAGACCAACGCGGGTAATGCCGGCCCCAAAGCCTGCTGACAGACTGGTGGTGGGCGTTAGCCCCAGGTGGTAGGCATAAGTAGCATAAGCCGCAAAGTGGTTCAGCGGGCCGGTACGGTCGTTGACAACCTGCAAACCCACACCGTGGTGGGGCGTCGCGGCGGTGTAGTTTTCCCAGTATCCACGTCCTCTTGGGTTCTCGCCAGGCACCTGGAAAGAAGTGGCGGTGGTGCGGTAATCTTTCTTGCCGAGGGGCGCATGCACGGTGAGGTAGGTGGTGACCGGCGCGTCTTCCAGGCCGGCCCACTGGTGTCGATGGCTTAGCTTGATATCGCCATAGTTCTCAATCCCCGAAAGAGCCGGATTAAGGATATACTGGTTGAGGATGTATTGTGTATAATGCGGCTTTTGTTGTGCGGAGGCAGCACCTGTCAGCAATCCTCCCAGCAGCCACAGCAATGTCTTTTTCATACTGTATTGGATTTATTTTATCTAAGTATTGTGATGGATCCGGACATTTTCTTCCGGCCTCCCTTAAGGTCAATGATATAGTAATAAGTTCCCACCGGCAGGGGCGAGCCTTTAAAGGTGCCATTCCATGGGGCAGGGTATCCTTTGGCCCGGTACACCAACTGCCCGTGCCGGTTGTACACCTCTACGACATTTTCGGGATAGACTTCCAGGTAGGGAATTACCCAGGTATCGTGTATACCATCGCCGTTGGGCGAAAAGGCATTAGGCACGTCCAGCTCGTCGTCTTTAATCGTTACCAGGAGGCTATCGGTGGTTTTGCAACCCGAAGGGAAAGAAATCTCAATGAGGAATTCCTGCGGCCGGGTGAGACGCACGCTCGGGTTGGCCACAGATGTGACGCCGGTGATCATCGATGACGGCGACCACTGGTAGGAAGCTCTCGGCAGGTTGCGGGCAGCCAGCACAGAATACCTGTTGTAATGCACCTCGGCGGCAGGCAGCCTTACGGCCTCTACAGGAGCTTCTATCTCCACGCTCTGTGTAACAGAATCAGCCAC
>DASWYM010000233.1:0-2364 GCA_036404975.1 Chitinophagaceae bacterium | reverse complement strand
ATCGCCCACCAGTGGTTTGGCAATACCGCCACCGAGAAGACCTTTACCCACCTGTGGCTCTCGGAGGGATTTGCTACCTACCTGACCAATATCTACCTGGAGCAGAAGTACGGAAAAGAAAAGCTGGCGGCCCGCCTGCAGGAACAGCGCGAGGAAGTGATCCTGTTTACCCGGCGTTCGAACAACGCGGTGGTGGACAGTACCACGCCTTTTATGCAGCTGCTCAATGCCAACAGCTACCAGAAGGGGGGATGGGTGCTGCACATGCTGCGGGGGCAGGTAGGGGACAGTACCTTTCGAAAGATCCTACAGACGTATTATGGGCAGTACAAGGGCCGCAATGCCGATACCCGGGATTTCCAGCAGGTGGCTGAAACCGTGAGCGGAAAGGATCTGAAAGGCTTTTTTGACCAGTGGCTGTACCGGCCGGGGGTGCCGCAACTGGCTGTTTCTTACTTTACGAATCATAACAGCGTTACCATTACGATAGAGCAAAAGCAGAAACAGGCCTATACGCTTCCCCTGGAGGTGAGGATGGTTGATGCTAAAGGAAACGCTTTTTTGAAGAAGGTGCCCATAAGTGAAAAAAAGAGTGTGTTTAGTTTCACCCTGGCCCATAAGATTGAGGAGGTTTCTTTTGACCCTGATACCAATTTATTGTTTGAAAAGTCGGTATTTGAGGCACCGCATATAGTTCCTGGGTCAAACTAATCCTAAACGTTTGGATACAAGCCCTGATGGGTAGATGGTTTGAAGCCAAGGGCATAGCAGGGAAAGATGCTAAAACAATTCCGATAGCTATCGGAACAGCAAGCCAGAGAGCGCATTTGATTGTCCTTTGGTTGCTTTTAGTGATAACCTTAGATTGCTCCCTCCATTCGGAATACAGAGGCGGGGGGTGTAGTATGGGCGGCAGGTTTTAGGAGGGAACACCAGGTTCCTCTTTGGCGCAAAACAAAACCCCTGAGGAGTTCAGGGGTTGTTTATTAAGGTGGTATCTGATTTGTTCTTTTGGGTTATACCAACATGGTGACCGGGTTTTCCATGTACTTCTTGAAGGTCTGGAGGAAGGAGGCTCCTACGGCACCGTCCACGCTGCGGTGGTCGCAGCTGAGGGTGACCTTCATGACATTGGTTACACCGAAGCCTTCGCCTTTGCGCACCACCACTTCCTTGATGCGGCCCACGGCCATGATGGCGCTGTCGGGCGGATTGATGATGGCGGTGAATTCTTCGATATCCATCATGCCAAGGTTGGAGATGGTAAAGGTGTTGCCGGTGAACTCGTTAGGCTGCAGTTTTTTATTGCGGGCCTTGCCGGAGAGTTCTTTGGTTTCGGTAGCGATCTGGCTAAGCCCCTTCTGGTCGGCAAAGCGCACTACCGGCACGATCAGGCCTTCTTCGATGGCGACGGCCACGCCGATGTGGATGTGCTGGTACTGGCGGATGAAGTCGCCCATCCAGGAACTGTTGACAGCCGGGTGTTTGCGCAGGGCCATGGCGGCGGCTTTTACCACCATATCGTTGAAGGAGATCTTCACGCCGCTCACCTCGTTCATCTGGGTGCGGGCGGTCATGGCGTTGTCCATGTTGATCTCCATGGTGAGGTAGAAGTGCGGAGCGGAGAACTTGCTCTCACCCAAGCGCTTGGCAATGACCTTGCGCATCTGGGAGTTGTTCAGGTCGGTGTAGCCTTCCTGGCCTTGTACGACGGGCTGGGCGGCAGCGGCAGCCGGCTGGGCCTGGGCGGCTGGTTTGGCGGCCGGTACGTAGTTGTCGATATCGCTCTTGGTGATGCGGCCGTTGTCGCCGGTGCCTTGCACTTCGGCAAGGTTGATGCCTTTTTCCTCGGCCAGCTTTTTGGCCAAGGGGGAGGCTTTGATGCGGCCGTCGGTAGGCGCAGCGGCCGGCGCGGTAGCCGTAGCTGCCTGTTGGGCCTGGGGCTGGGCGGCCGGAGCGGCCTGCGGCTGGGCTGCAGCCTGTGGCTGAGCGGCTGGCTGCGGCTGGGCACCGCCTTTAGCGGCGGCTACAATGGCTTGAACGTCTACTTTTCCTTCTTCGCCAATGATGCACAGCAGGTCGTTGACGGCGATCTTCTCGCCGGGCTGAGCACCCTGGTAGAGGAGCTTGCCGTTTTTATAGCTTTCGAGCTCCATGGTGGCCTTGTCGGTCTCGATGTCGGCCAGGACCTCGCCTTTTTTTACCGTATCACCTACCTTTTTATGCCAGGCAGCAATAACGCCTTCGGTCATGGTATCGGAGAGGCGGGGCATGAGCACCACTTCTTCCATTTTAGAGACGTCCATGCCGGGAGCCTGCGGAGGCACATCGCCTTCCCCTTTGGCAACCGGGGTCGTTTCCTGG
>DASWYM010000232.1:0-2769 GCA_036404975.1 Chitinophagaceae bacterium | reverse complement strand
GAAAGAAGCCCAAAGGACAGGATTAATCCTCCCGCGACGATATAAGAAGAAAGCAGCCCTGGGGCTGCTTTCTTTATTTCTAATCTCTTGATTATAGTTTCAGGAACTCTACCCGCCGGTTCTGGGCTTTACCTTCCGGCTTGCCATTGTCGGCCACCGGCTTGGTCTCACCCAAACCATCGGTCTGCATGCGGGCGGCGTCAATGCCAAATTCGGAGGACAAGGCTGCCTTTACGGCTTCCGCCCTGCGTTTGGAAAGATCGAGGTTGGCCGCCTCTTCGCCATCATTATCAGTATGGCCGATGATCTTTACCTTGACAGTGGTGTTCTCGGTCAGCACACCGGCTATCTCTTTCAGTACGCCATAGGATACCGGCTTGATCTTGTCGGAGCTCACATCGAATAAAATCCCGGAAGTGGTCCACTTTCCTTCAGTGATCAGCTTGGTGCGTGTGTCGGGTGCGGCAGCAGCTATTTTTATGTTGGAGATAAAGTACTTATAGTCTTCCGGCTTCCCGCCGAAGCTGCCGGTCTCAAATTTCAGCTTGTTGAATACCACATCCGGGGCAATTCCTTTGGGCAGGTCGTAAAGCTTATCCTGGTTGATCCAAACCCTGAAGCGTTGTTTCTGGACCCAAATGGCCACATGCACCGGTGTTTTCTTGTGGTTGGCATCCCGGAAGGTGGCAAAATGATGGTCTTTGCCGTTCAGGTGGGTGGCACCGCTTGCATCAAAGCTTGTATATTCTGCTACATCGGGTGTGGGGGATGTTCCGTTACTGGGCCACAGAGTGAACTCCACCTTCCCTCCGCGGTATTGATCTTTCTTTAATTGAGAAAATAGTAAAGTGTTGATCGGAGGCTTAACATAATTACCATCAAAGTCCAGGAGTAAGTCGAATTCTACAGTAAAGTTTTCCGGGAGATTAGTGCTGAAGGGCGATTCATATTCAGTACCATGCTGAAGGCGAAGCCATTTGCCGGGTAGGCCATCTATGGTTGTCACCTCCCCGTTGCCGTTGGTGTTCCAATTGACAGGGAATTCGCCTTTTACATCCTGGGCAAAATCATCGGAATAAATAATCTTGTCACCCGGAACAAAATCGAATTTTGAATAGGTTTTAATGGATTGAGTACCGGAATTTTCCTTGTTATCGGAAGGTTCCGAATTACTGGCATTGGAAGCTTCCGTGTCGTTATTCGTACTACTGGTATTTTCGTTGGTCTTTTTCTTCCCGTCGACGGCCTCATCTACAGCCTGGTCTATTTTCTGGTTGCTCTTTTGTTCCAGTCTTTGTTTTGCCCTGTTGACGGCATTCTTCAGGACCTGCGCCTCGGCGGAGGAAGCAAGGACATAAGCGACAGCGAAAAGGAGTAAGCGCTTCATAGTTAGATGGTTTAGAAGTAAGGAATGCCGGTAAGGTACAAACTATTTCATACGTATGAAAGCTTTCCGACATATTATTGCCCGCCCAAAAAGTTGTATATTTTAGTGCCATGGATATTGATCAGCTACGAACCTTTTGCACCGGGTTGCCGGCCGTTACCGAGGATGTGAAGTGGGACAACGATCTCGTCTTTTCCGTAGGGGGAAAGATGTTCTGCGTGGTGTCGCTCGAACCGCCCTTCAAGTGCTCGTTCAAGGTTCCCGACGAGGAGTTCGAAGAGCTGAGCGCCCGCGAGGGCTTCCAGCCGGCACCTTACATGGCGCGGGCTAAATGGGTGCTGGTCACCAGTCCCACCCGGCTGCATAAGAAGGAGTGGGAGGAATATATCCTGCGGAGTTATGAGCTGGTCAAGGCCAGGCTGACCAAAAAGGTGCGCTCGGAACTGGGCATCGGGTAGGGACCCTTGCGCTTCTGAACAACATTGCTATTTTTGATCATACATTCGCTAACTGATCCAAACTACCAAAACAACTACAATGCGTAAGAGCTTTCTCCTCCTGCTACTGGCTGCCGGCATGCTGTCGGCCGATGCCCAGAAGTCCAAAATCAAAGCCCAGATCACAGAAACCACCGTGGTAAAGGATACGTCCGGCAATGTCATACCTGCAGCCCTTTGGGTGCCCCTGTACAGGAGTGGAAAAGTAAAGATGCGCCCTATTAATGTGGCCCAGGACGACTCCGAGTTTGTGCTTAGCCGCTATACCGATGAGGAGTGGAACAAGCTTATGGAGTCGATGCCCAGGCCCCACCCAAGCAAAGCGTTCAAAAACAACGGCCGCTTCGGCAACTTCAGGGAGCGGGACCTGGAGGGAAACCTTCATAACCTGAAAGACCTGAAAGGAAAAGTAGTGGTCATTAACTTCTGGTTTATCAACTGCCCGCCCTGCCGCATGGAGATTCCCGACCTGAACGAACTGGTAGCCCAGTACAGCCACAACAAGGACGTGGTATTCCTGGGCATTGCCCTTGACGACCGTTACCGCCTGGAGGAGTTCCTCCGGATAATACCCTTCCGTTATCATATCATCGAAAATGGTCGCAACCTTGCCGAAGGCAACAATGTAAAAGCTTTTCCCACCCACGTGGTGCTGGATCGTGAAGGCAAGATCCTGTTTCATACCGACGGTCTGGCCCGCAACACCGTATACTGGGTGAAGAAGTCCATCGACAAAGCCCTGGCGCAGCCAGGTAACCTGGCACAGGGGAAATAATCTGCAGCCCGGCACCCCTAACTGACGGGTAGGGAAGCAGAGCTTTTATTGAAGCATTTGACTTTATTATAATTGAAAAGACCTTCCAATTGTGAAGGGTCTTTTTTTAT
>DASWYM010000231.1:0-2439 GCA_036404975.1 Chitinophagaceae bacterium | reverse complement strand
CGCCCGGACACTACGGCGCAGCGGCCCTATGATGAAGCGCTGGTGCCAGCCTGTGAGCCAGTGGGTACGGCTCCCGGCGTGCGCTGGAAAGCCGTGCAGGGTGAGTTCCCATGGGTAGCCAATATCGACAGCAGGAAGCCTGCTGAAAAGGGCGTTGTCCCGGTCCCCGGCCCGGCGGCAGGGAAGGGAATTAAAAAGGGAGCGATGCTTTATGAGGGCTTTATCGACGTGCCGCAGGACGGGGCGTATACTTTTTATCTGAGTGCCGACGGAGGGGCCCTGTTGCGCCTTCACGAGGCAACGGTGGTGGATGCTGACTACGGTTACAAACCCGGAACAGAAAGATCAGGAACCGTGCAACTCCGGGCTGGACTGCATCCTTTCCGGCTTTACTACACGCGGAAAGGAAATGCTAAACCCAAACTGGATTGGCAATGGGCAGGGCCCGGTATAAGCAAGCAGTCAGTACCAGCTATACGCTTAAAGCACTAAAGCAGGAGAGGGGTCTTGATGTTAACGGCAACAACGAACAATTCGCTCTATAAAAACAACGGTTTAATCCATTTGTATTCATGAAACGGTTTCTTCTTCTTTTTATCCTTCCTATCCTTTCTGTAGCTGGTCGTGCTCAGAAAGGGGATACCATAACAATTGCTACCAGCAATACGGCTCTGATTTATTCAGTCAATGGGAAGGGACGCCTCGTGCAAAGTTATTTAGGACCCCGGCTGTCAGGAGGGGTTCAACCCTTGCCTAAAACCCTGGAAGCTTTTCCCGGGGGCGGTATGGACTTCGAGTTCGAGCCTTTTATGCGGGTGGTACATTCGGATGGCAATCCCTCCCTGGAGCTGAAATACCAGTCTCGCCGGCAGCAGAAAGGATCGGACGGGGCAGAGCTGACCGATATTATGTTGAAGGATGAAGTATACGGTACGGAAGTGACAGTGCATTTTGCCGCTTACCCCGGGCAGGATGTGATCAAGACCTGGACGACCATCCGCAACGGCGAGAAGAAGCCGGTGACCTTATCGCATTATGCTTCCTCGATGCTGCACCTGGAGGCCAGTGATTATTGGCTTACCCAATTCCATGGCGACTGGGGCAAAGAGATGAACCTTGAAGAGGGCAAGCTTACTTCGGGCCGTAAGGTGATCGACAGTAAGCTGGGCACCCGCTCCAATAAGTTCCGCTTCCCGGGCTTCCTGCTCACGCTGGGCGATACCCCTGCTACGGAAAAGGAGGGCAGCCTGGTGGCCGGCACCCTGGCCTGGACGGGCAGCTTCAGTTTCTCGTTCGAGATCGATAACAAGAACACGCTGCACGTGCTTTCGGGCATAAATCCCTATGCGTCGGAATACCGCCTGGAGCCGGGGAAGACCTTTACTACGCCCGAATTCATCTTCACCTACAGCGATATGGGCACCGGAACAGCCAGCCGCAACCTGCATGCCTGGGCGCGTCGCTATGCCGTGCTGGACGGGGAGAAGGGCCGCCTGACGCTGCTGAACAACTGGGAGGCTACGGGCATGAAGTTCAACCAGGACAAGCTGGTGGCGCTGTTCGATGATGCCAAAAAGCTGGGCGTAGACCTCTTCCTGCTCGATGATGGCTGGTTTGGCGAGAAGTACCCGCGCGACAACGATAAAACCTCGTTGGGCGACTGGGTGGTCGATAAAAAGAAACTGCCTTCCGGGGTGCCCTACCTGGTGAGCGAGGCGGCGAAGAAAGACCTGAAGTTCGGCATCTGGATAGAGCCCGAGATGGTGAACCCCAAGAGCGAGCTCTATGAAAAACACCAGGAGTGGGTGCTGAAGCTGCCTAACCGGGAGGAGAGCTACCAGCGCAACCAGCTGGTGCTGGACCTTACCAACCCGTCGGTGCAGGATTACGTGTTCCGGATTGTGGATGATCTTTTTACAGAAAACCCCCAGTTGGCCTTTATCAAGTGGGACTGCAACCGCACCATGACCAATGCTTATTCTGCCTACCTGAAAGCGAACCAGTCGCACCTGTACGTGGACTATACGCTAGGCCTTTATAAAGTACTGGAGCGGGTACGAGCCAAATACCCGCACGTGCCTATGATGCTCTGCTCGGGCGGGGGCGGCCGTGCCGATTACGGCGCACTAAAATACTTTACCGAGTTCTGGCCTAGCGACAACACCGATGGTGCCGAACGGGTCTATATACAGTGGGGTTATTCCTATTTTTTCCCGGCCAATACTATTTCGGCCCATGTTACCCACTGGGGGAAGCAGTCGCTGAAGTTCCGCACCGATGTGGCCATGATGGACAAGATGGGCTATGATATTGACATGAAGGACTTTACGCCTGAGGAAGTGGCGTTCAGCCGCGAGGCCGTAGCTAATTACAAGCGCCTGAGCCCGGTGATCTGGAGCGGCGACCTGTACCGCCTGGTATCACCTTATGAAGAGAACC
>DASWYM010000230.1:0-18772 GCA_036404975.1 Chitinophagaceae bacterium | reverse complement strand
ACGAAGAGCGCCTCCTGTCCAAAGAGGTGATCGAACACTACAACTTCCACACGCACCAGGAGCTCACCACCGAAGGCTACCTGCCGGCGAACGAGCCCCTGACCGTATTGATCACTTCGGGCGCCTCCTGCCCCGACGCCTTGGTGGAAGGGGTCATAAAAAAACTGGCAGGATTTTATCCCGCCAGTAAGTCTATTGAACAGTTGATCAGCCAGTTTTAATAGGTGGCTTCGATGTTGATGACCTGGTTGTAGAGCAGCTCGTAGTACTCGTTGGCCATACGGTTGCTGTCGAACTGGAACTGCACATCGCGCATACCGTTCTTTACAATCTGGCGCCAGGTGCTCGGGTCATCGTAGTACAGCGGCAGGATCTGGTTCTGCAGGATATCGTATACCTGGTCCAGGTCGTACTGGTCCAGCTCCTGTACGCTCATCTTGTGGTAGTCCGCTTCCGGAACCACGAAGCCGTTGTTGCCGTGCATCATGAACTCGGGTATCCAGCCGTCGTTGGTCGAGAAGTTCACCGCACCGTTCATAGCCGCGGTCATACCAGAGGTACCGGACGCCTCACGCGGAATGCGGGGGTTGTTCAGCCAGCAGTCGGCGGCCTGCTTCAGGCGCTTCGACAGGCCCAGCTCATAGCCTACCACTACCGCCATGTTCTTGTAATTCTTGCTCAGGTGCACCAGCTCGTTGAACTCCGAAATAGCCGGGTAGTCCACCGGGTAGGGCTTACCGCCCCAGATGATCTGTACGGGGTACTTGCTGTTGCTCATCAGGGCATTGAAACGGTCAATGTCGCGGGTTATGAGGTTGGCGCGCTTGTAGCCGGCAAAACGGCGGGCCCATACAATGGTGAATACGTTGGGGTCGAGCAGCTTACCGGTCTGGTCGGCCACGATCTCGAAGGCACGCTTCTTCAGGTGCTTCTTGCGGTCGTCGAACGCCCAGTCGTTGCCTTCTTCGCGGGCTTTGTACAATTGCTTGTCGGCCCAGTAGCGCCAGTTCTGGGCGTTGGTGATGGAGAGGATATCGGCGATGTCGTCGTACTTGCTCCACATGTGGCGCGACACTTCGCCGTGCAGCTGCGATACGCCATTGGCGATGCGGGCAAAGCGCAGGGCTGCCAGCGAATGGTTGAACTGGTCGTCCGGCATGCCGGTGAGGCGCTTTACTTCGTCTACCGACAGGCCGCAGAAATAGCTCATCTTGTGGCACAGGTAGATATCGTGCTTCTCGTTACCGGCCTCCTCGGGCGTGTGGGTAGTGAACACGAGGCGCTCGCGCACCTTTTCGATATTGTTTCCAAACTTCTTATACAAGTAGAAGGCTGCCGATACGCCGTGGGCCTCGTTCAGGTGGTACACCTCGGGCTTAAAGCCGATCTCGTCAAGCAGCTTGGCGCCACCCACACCCAGCAGGATGAACTGGGCCACCTTGGTAGCCACGTTGGCATCGTAGAGGCGGTGGGTGATGGTCTGCGACACATAGTCGTTTTCCGGTATATCGGTGGTCATCAGGAACAGGGGCGCCGAGTTAAAGGTCTGCGGGGGCAGGTACATCACCTTAACCCACACGGGGTGCTCGTGCACAGTGATCTCGAACTTGATACCGGTGTCCTGCAGGAAGGAGTAGTTTTTTTCCATCCAGGTCACGTGCAGGGTCTGGTCCTGGTTGCGGGCCTGGTCGTAATAGCCGTATTTCCATAAAATACCGATGCCCACCAGGTTCTGGCGGAGTTCGAAGGCCGAGCGCAGGTGCGAGCCGGCTAAAAAGCCCAGACCCCCGCTGTAGATTTTCAACGGCTGGTGGATGGCAAATTCCATCGAGAAATAAGCAACTCGTTTGTTGTAGCGGTCATCCACAGGATAGGGAACTTGGTATGATCTAAAATCCATTGTCTTTTCAGTATTAGGGGGTGCAATATAAAAAGGTATTAGGAAACACTGTGTGATTAATACACATTAAACTCCTAATTTTAGTCAACTTTGTCTTTTTTGGAAGCCCGCTCACCTTTTACAGGGGTTTCCTTCTTCCGGGTGAATGTACCTTCAAAGAGGCACTGCAAGCCGCGGTGCAAGCCACAGCCCTCCACTTCGCGCATGGATACCGATGACTTTTTAAAGTCGAATTCCAGTACGCAGGGGTCGCCACCCTGGCGATACACCGCCGTGGTGGTGGAGGTAAAAAACAGCGTACCTTTCAGTTCCCCGGTACACTCCCCATCGTTTTTCTCAAAGTGCACAAAGAACTGCACCTCCTTGTCGGAGCGCCCGTCGCGGATCGAGAGGATGCTTCGCTTGCCCTGGGTGTAGTCGCCGGCATAGCGATGCGTACGGGCAAAGGTATCAATGGGGTTGATTACTTCCATTTCACCCTCATCGAGCAGGTCGGTCATGATAAGGGTAAACTGCCTGGCGTCTTTATTATACACGTAAACGTCCTTTCCCTCCATCAGCACATCGTCCTTATCGCGGCGGCTGACGCTGCGGGTAATAGAAAAGGCCTTATCAAGGGAACTGACCTGCGAGCTTTTGGCCTCGTTGTCTGGCACCAGGAACGGCAGGGCCGCTCCATAGTTCTGCGTCTGGTCAAAGGTCACCAGCAGGGCTGCCTTGCGGCTGCCACTCACCGCCTTCAGGATAAAGTATTGCTCCCCGTTAGCGGCGGCCACCCTGGCCAGGGGAATATACCGCACTTTGGAAGGGTTGGGAAACAGCTTCTTATTGATACTGTCAGGTATAAACGAAATAAACTTCTGGTTGCGGATGGCCGCCGTGTCTTCGTTTTTCAACAGCCCGGTATCGGTCAGGCTGTAAGGCAGCTTAGCATCCTTAAACCGCCCCGAAAACGTCTCGTAGCGGAACTCTGTTTCGTTTTCCGCCTCTTCTTTCTTTTCATTGTTACAGGCCATCACCGTTACGATCAATACCCATTGCAATATTCTTCCTACCCTGCGCATAAAACTTATTTACTGTCCTTAAAAGTAAAACTTCTTGGCTAAACGAAGAGGGATTGTTGGTAAAGTGCCGGTTAATTTTTAGGTTTGTCTAAACTTTTTGTTAGGTGCACTTGAATTACTCCCATAGCGAAGAGAATTACCTCAAGACCATCTTCCACCTGCAACTGGAGAACCAGGTGGTGACTACCAATGCGCTGGCTGAAAAGCTCAATGCCCGCCCGGCTTCTATCACCGATATGATGAAGAAGCTCAGCGCTAAGAAGCTGCTGAACTATAAACCCTACTACGGCTTTTCGCTCAGCGCCGAAGGCAAACGGGTCGCCATCGACATTATCCGCCGCCACCGCCTGTGGGAGTTCTTCCTTTCCGAAAAACTCAAGTTCGGCTGGGATGAAGTGCACGTGCTGGCCGAAGAGCTGGAGCACGTGGGCAGCAAGAAGCTCATCGACAAACTGGATGAGTACCTCGGCTTCCCACGGTTCGACCCGCATGGCGATCCCATCCCCGACAGCCGGGGAAAGATCAACCCGCGGCATGTATCGCCCCTCAGCGAGGCCCCCCTGAACTGCCCCCTGAAAATCAGCCGGATCTCCAACCAATCGCACGAGTTCCTCGACGTGCTCAGGCACAAGGGACTGGCCATCGGTACCCAATTGGAGGTAAAAAAACGTTTCGACTTCGACGGCGCGCTGCAGGTGAAAATCAAGGCGGCCCACCTCGATACCCTGAGCGAACCCTTAGCCAAACACATTCATGTAAAAAAGGTATAGTATGCAACAGCTAGAGCAATTCTTTACTGAGATCGGCCCTATTTACTCTGCCCTGATCGCCACCACCTTTACCTGGGTGGTCACCGCCCTGGGCGCCTCGCTTGTTTTTTTCTTCCGCACCCTCAACCGCGGCGTCCTCGACCCTATGCTGGGCTTTACCGGCGGGGTAATGGTGGCCGCTTCGTTCTGGTCGCTGCTCAACCCGGCCATCGAGATGTCGGAACGCCTCTACCCAGGCTTTAGCTGGATGCCTGCAGCCGTGGGTTTTGGCCTGGGGGCGATGTTTCTCTTTGTGCTGGATAAACTTACTCCCCACCTGCATATCAACTTTGGCCTTAAAGAAACCGAAGGGGTGCGGTCACACCTGCACAAAACCACCCTGCTGGTACTCGCCATCACCCTTCACAACATCCCCGAGGGACTGGCCGTGGGGGTCCTCTTCGGGGCAGCCGCCGAAGGCATGCCCGAAGCCAGCATCACCGCCGCCATTGCCCTGGCCATTGGTATCGGCATCCAGAACTTTCCCGAAGGCATTGCCGTGTCCATGCCCCTGAGGCGCAACGGGGTGGGCCGCTTGCGCTCCTTCTGGTACGGGCAACTCTCTGCCATTGTGGAACCGGTAGCCGGCGTGGTGGGCGCCCTGGCGGTCATTTACATGCAGCCCATCCTGCCCTTTGCCCTTGCCTTTGCAGCGGGCGCTATGATCTACGTGGTGGTGGAAGAAGTAATCCCCGAAACGCAGCGCGATATCTATACCGACCGATCCACCCTGGGCTTTATCGGGGGCTTTATGGTAATGATGATCCTGGACGTGGCCCTTGGATAAAGGGACCATGCTCCGGCCGGCCCGAAGGCCTGTTCCTTAGCCCCGCTCCTGCTGCACCCGGGGGCTGCCCTTCAGCAGGTGCTTGAAACGGCTAAAGGTCTCGGGCTGAATGTTCAGGTAGGAGGCCAGGTGTTTCTGCGGCACCCGTTGAATGAGGGCAGGATGGCTGTGCACAAACTTAATGAAGCGCTCCCGGGGGGTTAATTTGATCAGTTGGGTTTGCCACCGTTCACGAAGCACCATCATGGTAGTCACCACCAGCCGTCCCATACGTTCCATCTTGGCGTTGGAAGAATAAATGTGCTCCAGGTCATTATACGTGATAGAAGCAGCACTCACCGGCTCAATAGTTTCCACGCAGTACGAGGAAGGCCGGCGGCTAAGGAACGAATCCTCCACCATGATGATCTGTCCTTCCTGGGCAATCTGGGTGATCACCTCACCAGTCCCGTTCTTATAAAACTTGCGCGCCGCGCCCTTGAGCAGAAAATTGAAATAGTTCTCCACGACAGCATCCTCGGAGATCATTTCCTTTTTGCCAAAATGCCGGATGATTACCCTGGGCTTGATAATCTCGTCAAATTCATCAGTGGTCAGATGAACGAACTTATTGAGGTACCGGTACAAGGGCCCAATGCTATCCATGTGCGGTGTATTAAAGAGGTGATGGCCTTGCGGTCTATTTGCCGAATTTACAACAACAATCATTATACTCCAATTACCCTTAGTTTTGCCCCATTATTTAAAAAACGTAAACCACAGCTAAAATGACTCAGAAGATCAAAGTGGCCAACCCTGTTGTTGAGCTGGACGGCGATGAAATGACCCGTATTATCTGGAAATTCATCAAGGATAAACTGATTCTCCCCTACATCGATGTAGATATAAAATACTTTGACCTCGGTATTGAGTACCGCGATCAGACAAACGACCAGGTGACCATAGACGCCGCCAATGCCATCAAACAGTACGGCGTCGGCATCAAGTGCGCCACCATCACCCCCGACGAGCAGCGCGTTACCGAATTCAGCCTCAAGCAGATGTGGAAGAGCCCCAACGGCACCATCCGCAACATCCTGGACGGCACCGTGTTCCGCGAGCCTATCGTCATTAAGAACGTACCCCGCCTGGTAACTACCTGGGACCGCCCCATCATCGTAGGCCGCCATGCCTTCGGCGACCAGTACCGTGCCACCGACTTCGTGGTGAAAGGAAAGGGCAAGCTGACCATCACCTTCGAAGGCGAGAACGGCGAAAAGCAGGAGTACGAAGTGTACAACTACAGCGGCGAAGGCGGTGTGGCCCTGGCCATGTACAACACCGATGAGAGCATCCGTGGTTTTGCCCGCTCTTGCATGAACATGGCGCTGACCAAAGGCTGGCCCTTGTACCTGAGCACCAAAAACACTATCCTGAAAAAATACGACGGCCGCTTTAAGGATATCTTCGAGGAAGTGTTCAACGCCGAGTTCAAGCAGAAGTTTGCCGAAGCCGGCATTACCTACGAGCACCGCCTCATCGACGACATGGTGGCCTCGGCCATGAAGTGGAACGGTGGCTTTATCTGGGCCTGTAAGAACTACGACGGCGACGTACAGAGTGACTCCGTGGCCCAGGGCTTTGGTTCCCTTGGCCTGATGACCTCCGTGCTGGTTACCCCCGACGGCAAGACCATGGAAGCCGAAGCGGCCCATGGCACCGTTACCCGACACTACCGCGAGCACCAGAAGGGCAACCCCACTTCCACCAACCCCATCGCCTCTATCTTCGCCTGGACAAGGGGCCTTGCCTTCCGCGGCAAGCTCGACAGCAACCAGGAGCTCATCGACTTCTGCCAGGCCCTGGAAGAAGTATGTATCGAAACGGTGGAAAGCGGCAAGATGACCAAGGACCTGGCCCTGACCATCAACCCCGGCAAGGTAGAGCACGGCAAGGACTTCCTCTATACCGAAGAGTTCCTCGATGCCATCGACCAGAACCTGAAAGCCCGGATGGCCAAATAAGTACTTAACTATCAGACAAATACGCAAAAAGCCCTGCCCCTGCAGGGCTTTTGCCTTTTAAAGCCATTCTGCATTGCCGGTCACACCGGTACCCAGAGCATCGTCCTTCCGGAACCCTCCCCTTTTTCCCTGAATTTCATGCCCCCAAAGCCCCACTCTATACCGCTGCTGAACCGTACCTGAACCGTTGCTGAACCGCTCCTGAACCGCTGCTATAAGAAGCGGATGAAGAGCGGCTGGAGTACGGAATAGGGCGGAATTAGGTCCGGATAGCTATCGGGATGGGGATTAGGGATTAGGCAGAAATCAGGTTAGTAGAACACATCGGGATAGGGTTTTACTGGGAAAATGAGGAGGCAGTGGTCCTAAAAGGCCTGGATCCCCCCAGGGATTGGCGGAATGACTTATTGACCCAATGACCCAGTTGACTCCACTCATCACTCCTGACTCATCACTCATTACCCACCCTCCCGCACCATTCCGGCACAACATTTTATATACTAACAGAAACGGAACAAGATGAGACAGAAAGATAAAAACGAACAGCGCAAGACGAACATACCGGAAAATGATCCTTCCAAAGCCATGGATTCGAAGCGGGAAGTAGAGAAGTCACCCGACAATAAGACTGACCAGGACTTTCCCGGCTACCCCCACTACCCGGCCAAAGAAGATATCATGGACCAGCGCACCGATACCCACCGCGTGGATATGGATATGGAGAACATGTCGAACGCCCGCAATGTGACCGGGGTGAGCCAGCGCTTTGGTGGCGAAAACTCCAGCGAAGGCCGCGAAGGCGAGACCCCGGACGAAGAAGAGGGGGAGGACTTTCGTGACATCAACCCAAGAACCGACTATAGCCGTGCTGACCGCAATTCACAGGAAGCGGAAGGCGCGATCAATGCCGAAATAGGTATCCCGCAAAACGTGGAGAACACCGATATGGGCAGCCACAGGCCAGGTACCGACCTGGAGGACGAAGATACCAGCAGGGGCCGCGACCGGGAGGGTGATGTAACGCCCGAGGAGCGCGCCGCCCTGAGTAACATGTATATGCCTACCGACGATGAGGAGAACCTCAGGAGAAGTGCCCTGGACACTACGGATTTCGATGGCGACCAGCTCAATGAGGACAGCTTTGGTGAAGTGCTGAGCAGCACCGACCTCGATATCCCCGACGAAGGAGACGAGACCACCTCCACCTCCCTGGGCCAGGGCGACGAGGAGAATAAATACTATAGCCTGGGCGGCGACCGCCAGGCGCGCAACGAGGAAGACCCTTATTCCGGTCCTGCCCGGGGTAACTACGAAGCATAAAGCAGTGGTGGCCCACTCCGGCTCTCTCCAGGGCATCAAGGAAGGACTGCTATTGTTTTATTCGTTATACATGCGTAAAGGACAGCTATTAGCGCTGTCCTTTACGCTTTACCGGGCCTGATGGCTCCCAGGAAGGGTGTTACCTCATAGGGACGGACAGAAAGGCGCTGCCGAGGCCCTGCGATAAAACAGCTGTAAAGGATTGTAAACAAAACCTTTATGCCTATACGCCCGAAAGGCATTTTCCCCGTAACTTTATCTACTTACTATTTTTAATTGAAAAGAACCCTTACTGTACCTTTCTGCCCACCATCGGGGGGAACGGTAAGAACCTTATAGACGTGGAAGCGAAGAAAGAAACCATACACTCCCTGCAGAACTTATCGCACCTGCCGGCTTTTGCCGGGTTTATACTTACCCACAGGCTGTCCGAATTTGTGGAAGAGCAGCTTCGCCTTTCCGAAGAGCTGGACTTGCCGCTGCTCCGGCAGTTTGGAAATATGAGCCGCGACGAATTCCAGGCCCTTGCCCGGAACGGTGCGGCCGAACTGCTCACTTATCTCGCCGAAAATAAGGCGGAAGAATACATCCGCATTTCGATGGAGCGCTGGACAGCCAACCAGTTGCCCAACATCGACAAGGCCGCCCCCCTGGTGCAGGATATCACCCAGGTGATCTATATCCGCAAACAGGCCTTCCTGCACTTTATTACCCAGTACTGCAGTGATGCCGGACAAATCATCGAACTGGTAAAAGAACTGGACATCTATTCGCTGTATTCCGAGACCGCATCCACCAATACCTATATCAGGTTGCTTAAGGATCGACTCGACGAGCACTCCCACCTGATTGAGAAAATCACCAATACCTCGCCGGGGGTGATCTATGTATACGATGTGATCAATCACCGTGAAGTGTATGCCAACCGCAGGCTTACCGAGACCCTGGGTTTCGAGCCCGAAGAATTCCTGGCCCTGGAGGACAACCTGGTAGAATCGCTTATTCATCCGGAAGACCTGCCGGTGATCCGGGAGCACGAAAAGAACTTTACCGATGTCAGGGACGGCGAGATCCGGTCGGTAAAGTACCGCATGAGGAACAGAGGCGGAGAATACCGCTGGCTGCGCACCTACGAGACCGTGTTTCGCCGCAACGAAGAGGGTGCCATTACCGAGAAAATCGGTATGGCCATAGATGTGCACGAGCAAAAGATCATTGCCGAAATGCTGCGCAAACGCGAAGAAGAACTACTCGAGGCCCAGGAGATTGCCCAACTGGGCAGCTTTACCTGGGAATTTGATCGCTCCAAATCCAGTGGGTCTCCCCAGTTGTACAAGATTGTAGAACTGGAAGAATACACCTACGACAACTTTATGCAGCGGGTACATCCCCGGGATCGCCAAAAGGTAGAGGAGGCTCTCGAACGCGCCCTTGCCACCGGAACGTTTAATTGCGAGTTCCGCTACACGGCCAGTAGCGGCAAAGTACTGTGGTCACGCGGCAGGGTAAGCTATCGTGACGGCAAACCTACGGCCATTACGGGCACAATCATGGACGTGACCGAGCACCATGCCCTGCTGCACCGCCTGCGCGAAAGCGAAGCCCTGTACCAGCAGGCCGAAGCCATTACCCATATTGGTAACTACCAATGGAATCTCGACACCAACGAGGTGCACTGGTCCGAGGAACTTTTACGCATCCACGGGCTGGATCCCCAAAAGGACAGCGTGACCTATGAAAACATTGGGGCGCTGATCCATCCCGAAGACCGCGAGACAGTACGAAAGTGGACCGGTGAAGCCATCCGGGGCCAATCGTCCTTCGACTTCTACTACCGCATTATTCCCAAAGGCGGAGGCTTAAAAATCCTGCGTGCCCAGGGCAGGGTGACGACCGATGATGCTGGCGTACCCCACGTGGTTATCGGCACCGTGCAGGACGTTACGGAGAAGCAGCAGTTGATCGGGCAACTGAAACAAAGTGACGCGCTGTACAAACAGGCCCAGGCCCTGGCTCAACTGGGCAACTGGACCATGGACCTTAGGACAAAGGACTTCTCCTGGAGCGATGAAATGTACCACATCTACGAGCTCTCCGAACAGGAGCACCTTACCTTTGAAGAGTGGACGGGCTTTCTGCACCCCGATGATCGCGAAGAAGTGCTGGCCTACCTGGACGAGTGTATTAAAAAAAAGCAACCCTACCAGAAGATCCACCGCGTGGTGTTGCGCAATGGCAAAGTAAAGATCCTCGACCGCAGGGGCGAGTTCATTTACAATGAGCAGGGCGAGCCGGTCACCATGCTGGGTACCACCCAGGACGTAACCGCGCAGCAGCAGGTACAGCAGGAGCTTCGCGACAATCAAACTTTTATAAAGAAGATTGCCGATGCCACTCCCTCGATCATTGCCTCATACAACATCAACACGGGCAGGTATGTGTTTGTAAGTGAAGGATTACACAAGCTGCTGGGCTATCACCCCAACCAGGCACTGGAAGGAGGTATTCCCTTCTTTGTCTCGATTGTACATCCCGATGACTTGCCTGACCTGATGGAAAAGAATGAACAGGCGCTGGAAGAAGCCAACCGGCATCCCCAAACCAATGATTACGTTATAGAGTTTACTTATCGCATGCGGCACCAGAATGGGCAGTACCGATGGTTCCATACATACGGCACTATATTCGACCGCTCCGCACAGGGAAAAGTAGAACATATCCTGAATATTACGCTGGACGTGACCGACCAGGTAGAAGCGTCTCACAAGATCAGGGAGCAGGAGCACTTTATTCAACAGATTGCCGATGCCTCTCCCACGATCCTGTACCTTTTTGACGCCGAAGCCAACAAAATGGCCTATATGAACCGCGAGGCTTTCTTTGTGCTGGGCTACACCCCTGAAGAGATCCTGGCCATGGAGGATTCGGTAACTACTCAACTGTACCACCCCGAAGACATAGAGCTGCTGCCCGAGCGAAGGGAAAGCCCCAGGAAGTTCCAGCACCGCGACTCCATGATGCAGTACGAGTGCCGGATGAAGACAAGGGACGGCTCTTATAAGTGGATGTTGGTGCGGGAGATCATCTTTAAGACCGATGAAAAGAACCGGGTGCTGCAAACCCTTGGCGCGGCCCTGGATATCAGCCAGCGCAAGGAAATGGAACAAACCATCCTGCAGAACTCCTATCAACTCCAGCAGTCCAATGCCAGCCTCGAGGAGTTCGCCTACGTTGCCTCCCACGACCTCAAAGAGCCCCTGCGCAAGATCTCTACCTTCGGCGACCGGCTGCTCAACACCCAGAAGGACAACCTGAGCGCCGATGGCATGATCTACCTCAATAAGATCATCGATGCCTCGCAGCGCATGCAGACTATGATCAGCGACCTGCTGACCGTATCGATGATTACCGGCGACCACTCCTTCCAGCCCTGTAGGCTGCGAGATATCCTGCAGGACGTAGTGCAGACCCTGGAGTACAAGATCGAACAGAAAGGCGCCCGTATCGAGTCCACAGAACTGCCCGAGGCGAACATTATCCCCTCGCAGTTCCGACAGCTGTTCCAGAACCTGTTGAGCAACTCGCTGAAGTTTACCCGCGAGGAGGTGCCGCCCGTGATCCGGATCACCCACCGTCTCCTGCTCCCTGAACTCCTGCCCGGCTATCAGTTGCCCAAGTCGGACCAATACCTGGAACTAAAGGTGGCCGACAACGGTATCGGCTTCGAGGACGAGTATGCCGGGAAGATCTTTGCCATCTTCCAGCGCCTCCATGGCCGCAGCGAATACGAAGGCACGGGCATCGGACTGGCTATCGTTAAAAAGATCGTGGAGCACCACGGTGGCATTATTTCTGCATCCGGAGTGCCCGGGGAAGGAGCCACCTTCACCATTATTCTGCCTGCATGAAACAGCCCACCGCCATATTGATTGTTGACGACGATGCCGACGACCGCGACATTACCCGCGATGCCTTTAATGCCAACAACGACAAGGCCGACTACGTGTCCTTGGAAAACGGGGATGCCTTACTGCAATACCTGCAGGAAAAAGAGGGCAATAGCCTGCCGGCGCTCATTATGCTGGACCTGAACATGCCGGGTAAGGATGGCCGTGAAGCGCTGCGCGAAATAAAGAGCAACACCACCTTCCAGAAAATCCCTATCATCGTATTCACTACCTCCTCTTCGGATCGCGATAAGCAGATCTCGTATGAGTACGGCGCCAACTGCTTTGTGACCAAGCCCGACACCTTCGATAAGCTGGTAGAGGTTACCGCCGCCATCCTGAAACTGTGGGTCCCTACCTCTTAATGGCATCATTATTTTAGTGCGTGTAGCCATGGCAGGCATCCATTGGCTTATTGGCTGTTCAGGGTTTTACTACAGGGAATGGAAGGACATCTTCTACCCCCGGGGTATTCCGCAGCGCCGCTGGTTTGAGTACTACTGCCAGCACTTCAACACCCTGGAGATCAACAATACCTTCTACCGCTTCCCCGAACTCAAAGCCCTGCAGAACTGGTACGATAAATCACCCATGGACTTTACGTTTGCCGTCAAGGCCCCGCAGACCATCACCCACCACAAGAAGTTTGTGGGCACCGACGACACCATCAACGAGTTCTACGACGTGGTACAGCGCGGGCTGATGGAAAAGCTGGGTTGCGTCCTGTTCCAATTGCCCCCCTCGTTGCAGTATTCCGAAGAAAAGCTCGACACCATCCTGCGCAGCGTGAACCCTTTTATCAAGAGCGCCGTGGAGTTCCGCCACATCAGCTGGTGGCGTCCCGATGTGATCAATGCCCTGGGCGAGCTGAACATCACGTTCTGCGGGGTCAGCTTCCCGGGCCTTATCAATACGGCGGTGGTGAACGACCCGACCGTTTACTACCGCTTCCACGGGGTGCCCAAACTCTACCACTCTTCCTACGAGGAAAGTTTTTTGAAGGAAGTCACCGCACAGATCAGCAGTGATCCCCGCACAAAGACAGCCTATCTCTTCTTCAATAACACGGCATCTGCAGCTGCCCTTCATAATGCGCGCTTCGTGCAGGGGCTGGTAAAAGAAAAGGCCTGACTGCTGCCAGGCCTTTCAAATAGGATTCGTGCTTTTCCTTAACGTACAACTTCGGGAATGGCTTCACCCACGGTAGCATTGGGACGCTGGATGCGTAGCAGCGATGATACAGTGGGCGCGATATCAGTCATGTACACTTCGCGGAACAGCTTGCCGGGCTTGATGTTCCATCCAAAGAACAGCAGCGGGATATGGGCATCGTAGGGGTTCCAGGTACCGTGCGAGGTGCCGGAATTCCAGCCGTCGAACCACTGGGGCTTAAAGACGAACTGTACATCCCCGCTGAGGCGCTGGTTATAGCCATTGATGACCACTTTCTTTACCTGTTCGGGCATAGAGGAGCTCTCTACGTTCTCCAGGTCCACGGCCTTGTCGATGCCGGGGTGTTGCAGCAGGGTGGCAATGACGGTTTCCTTTACCGCTTTTTTATCCAGCTTATTGACCTGCAGGATGCTGTCGTTAAGGAACACCTGGTAGTTCATCACTGTCATCACCAGGCCGCTCGTGCCATACTGCTTTTTGAGGGCGTCGTTGATGCTGCGGCGCACCGAAGCATCGGCCGCTTCACCGGCAGGGATCTTGTTTTCGCGCATAAAGCCCGGCACATTGGCTACTCCGTGGTCGGCGGTGAGGAACAGGAGATAGTTTCCCTTACCTACCGATCCATCCAGGTACTTAAGAAAAGCTCCCAGGTCGCGGTCCAGGCGCAGGTACATATCTTCCACCTCCACGGAATTGGGTCCAAAAGCATGGCCGGCATAATCGGTAGAAGAAAACGAGACGGCTAAGAAATCCGTTACCCCGCGCTTACCCAACTGCTCTCCTTCGATGGCAGCCTTTGCCATATCGATAGTGTAGGTGTTGGCGGCAGGGATATAGCGGAAGGCTTCGTACTTGTTTTTACCCAGCTCGCTGGTCTCGTGATCGAAGGTATGGTCCCCACCGGGCAGGTTGCTCTCGTACCACTTATCATCAGCGGTACTTTGAGCGTAGGTGTTGATCGTGTAGAGGGTTTTCCAGTTCTGTTTCAGGTACTGGTCGGGCAGCTTGCGGGCATTGAATTGATTTACCCACGAAGGCAGCGCGTTCATGTAGAAGGTGCTGCTGATCCACCCCCCGCTGGCGTTGTCGAACCAGTAAGCAGCGTTTGCCGTATGGCCGGCGGGCAATATAGCGCCCCGGTCCTTTAGGGCTATGCCGATGGTCTTGCTGCGGAAGTTGGTGGCAATGCGCAGTTCATCGGTGACCGTGGTGGCCAGCATGTTGCGCGGCGACATCTGTCCGGCAACGGAGCTGCTGCCTACGGTACGCACCGAATCGTCCTCCGTACAGTAGATGTTGCGCTTCTTAGCCCGGCTGTACCAGCTGTTGCCCAGGATACCGTGCAGCGAAGGCACCGAGCCGGTGTACACGCAGGTATGGCCCGGGGCGGTATAGGTGGGCAGGTAAGGGATATAAGTATTTTCGCAGCTGAAGCCTTCGCGCAGGAGGCGCTTGAAGCCGTCTGCGGTATAACGGTCGGTGTATCGGTACAAAAAGTCCCAGCGCATCTGGTCCACCACGACTCCTACGACTAATTTAGGGGAGGCGGAAGGCTGGGCAAAAGCGGAAAAGTGGAGTAATAAAGTGAAAACCACTACCTTCAGAGTCTTCATAAAGCCAAATTTGATAGGCAAATGTAGGAATCCTGACGGATTCACTTATCAGGCTGGCTTTGACCTTACACCACTAAACGTTACCTTTGCGCGGTTAAAACTGGAGTCGTTCTTTTTATGGGCCCTGTGAAAGAGCCGTTCCGGCGGCGTCCATAGAAAGAATAACCATAAACTAAAAAATCTGAAATCAATATGGCAGACATCTTCGAACGTCTCGTGAAAAACTACGGACCACTTGGACAACACCGCGAAAGAGCTCATGGTTATTTTGCTTTCCCAAAGCTGGAGGGCGAGATCGGCAGTCGCATGAAGTTTAGAGGAAAAGAGGTTACTGTTTGGAGCCTCAACAACTACCTGGGCCTGGCGAACCACCCGGAAGTACGCAAAGCAGACGCCGAGGCGGCCGCCCAGTTTGGACTGGCCCTGCCCATGGGTGCCCGCATGATGAGCGGCAACTCGAATTACCATGAGCAGCTGGAGCGCGAACTGGCCGCATTTGAAGGCAAAGAAGATGCTATCTTATTGAACTTCGGCTACCAGGGCATGGTGAGCATTATTGACGCGTTGGTAAGCCGCCACGACGTGATCGTATATGACGCCGAAAGCCACGCCTGCATCATCGACGGGATCCGCCTGCATGCCGGTCACCGCTACGTATACAAGCACAACGATGTGCAGGACCTCGAAAAGCAACTGCAGCGCGCTACCGCCCTTATCGACAAGCAGGGTTCCGGTGGCATCCTGGTCATCACCGAGGGAGTGTTTGGCATGGCCGGCGACCAGGGCAAGCTCAAAGAGATCGCCGCCCTGAAAGGACAGTACCAGTTCCGCATGCTGGTCGACGACGCCCACGGCTTTGGTACCCTGGGAAAGACTGGTGCCGGTGCCGGCGAAGAGCAGGGCGTGCAGGACCAGATCGACCTGTACTTCTCCACCTTCGCTAAATCCATGGCATCTATCGGCGCCTTTGTGGCCGGCGACAAGGAGATCATCGACTATATCCGCTACAACATCCGCAGCCAGATCTTTGCCAAGAGCTTGCCCATGCCGCTGGTGATCGGCAACCTGAAGCGCCTGGAGCTGCTGCGCACCCGCCCCGAACTAAAGGCCAAGCTGTGGGAAAACGCCCTGAAGCTGCAAAATGGCCTCAAAGAGCGCGGCTTCGATATCGGCAATACCGATACCCCCGTAACGCCCGTATACATGAAGGGCGGCGTCGAAGAAGCCACCGCCATGGTAATGGACCTGCGCGAGAACTACGGCATCTTCTGTTCCATCGTGATCTACCCGGTTATCCCTAAGGGCCACATCATCTATCGCCTGATACCGACAGCGGCACACACCGACCAGGATATCGAAGTGACCATGAATGCCTTTAGCGAGACTAAGAAAAAACTCGACGACGGCGCCTACAAAGTTGCCGCTATTCCCGATATGGCCGAAGCCTAGTGGAAACACATAAACTTTAACGAAAAGCACTGTTTAAAGACAGTGCTTTTTTATTTGTACGGTATCCCTAATTCTACCGTTTGCCTTACTTTTAAACCTTTAATTTCCACACATGCAGAAACTATTATTCGTACTTCTGTTCCTACCCTTCTTCACGGTTGCCCAAAAGAAACAAATCACCCTGGATGACATCTACCGCACCGGTACCTTCCGCGGCGAGCCTTTCCAGGGCTTTGCTACCGGCGAAACAGAGTCGCTCTTCGATCCTAAAGATATTAAGGACGAAAAGGGACAGGTGCTGGACACCGAGGACTACCAGATCAGCGCCGACAAAAAGCGCATCATCTTCTTTAACGGACGTGAACCCATCTACCGCCACTCCTCCCGTGCGACAGCCTACGTGTACGATGTAGCTACCAAAAGAGCAGTGCCCCTGCACGCCGGCAAAATAATGCACGCCACGTTCTCGCCCGACGGCAGCAAGATCGCCTACGTGTTCGAGAACAACCTCTATATCTACGACCTGGCCTCGGGCCAGAACAAGGCGGTGACCACCGACGGCAAGTGGAACTACATCATCAACGGTAACGCCGACTGGGTATACGAAGAAGAGTTCTCTTTTACCCGCGCGTTCCAGTGGAGCCCCAAGGGCACTTATATCGCCTATTACAAATTCGATGAAAGCGACGTGAAGGAATTCAATATGACCCTTTACGACAGCACTTACAACAAGGACTACCGCTATAAATACCCCAAGGCGGGCGAAGCCAACTCCAAAGTGGAGATCCATATTTACGACCTCACTTCGGGCAAGGATGTAACCGCCCAGTACGAGCAGGGTGATATCTATATCCCCCGCATCAAGTGGACGCAGGCCGACGACAAGCTGGTGGTTTATTGGATGAACCGCCACCAAAACCACCTGAAGCTCCTGCTCACCAATGCTGCCACCGGCGCTGCCACCACCATGTACGACGAAAAGAACAAGTACTACGTCGATATCACCGACGACTGGTGGTTCCTGAAAGACGGCAACAACTTCGTGTTCACCAGCGAGATGAACGGCTACAACCAGTTGTATCTCTATAGCATCGACGGCAAAAGGAAAGTACAGCTCTCCAAACTGAAAGCCGACATCGCCGAAGTGAACGGGGTGGACGAAAAGAACCGCCTGGTGTATTACACCCTCGCCTACCCCACTCCCATGGACCGCAACCTCTTTGTCAGCGATCTGGACGGCAAGAAAACCACTCAGCTCACCCAGGGCAGGGGCTGGCACCGCGTGGAACTAAACAAGGATTTCACCCAATTTTACGACTCCCATTCCGATATCAATACGCCCACTACAGTTACGCTGTACCACATCAACACCAAAAAAGGCGTATCGGCCCAAAAGAACAAAGTGGTGGTGGAGAACAGGCAACTGCGGCAGGTATTGGGCAGTTATGACCTGAGCCGCGCCGAATTCATCCGGGTACCCAACAGCAAGGGCGATACCCTGAACGGCTGGATGCTGAAGCCTACCAACTTTGACGCCAGCAAGAAGTACCCCGTGCTGTTTTGCAACTACGGCGGTCCCGGCTCCCAACAGGTGGCCAACCGCTTTGGCGCTGCCTCCATGTGGCACCAGATGCTGGCGCAAAGAGGCTACGTAGTGGTATCGGTCGACAATACCGGCACCGGCTACCGCGGCGAAGAGTTTAAGAAAAAGACCTACCTGCGCCTCGGCCAGCTGGAAATCGAAGACCAGATCGATGCGGCCAAATACATCGGCCGCCTGCCCTTTATTGACCGGAACAACATCGGCCACTGGGGCTGGAGCTTTGGCGGCTTTATGAGCTCGCTGGCCATCACCAAGGGTGCCGACGTGTTCTCGGCGGCCGTGGCGGTAGCACCCGTGACCTCCTGGAAGTTCTACGACAACATCTACACCGAGCGCTTTATGCGCACCCCCCAGGAGAACCCTGAGGGCTATTGGGAAACTGCCCCGCTGAACTTCGTGGACCGCATCAAGGGCAAGTACCTCCTGGTGCATGGCACGGCCGACGACAATGTGCACTTCCAGAACAGCGTCCAGATGATCTCCGCCCTGGTAAAGGCAAATGTTGACTTCGAGACCATGTACTACCCCAATAAGAACCACGGCATTTCCGGCTTTACCGATAATACCTCCTACCACCTGTGGAACAAGATGACCAAGTGGATTACCGAGAACCTGAAAAACGAAAACGTGCGTTCTATTCCCTTTGCCAACACCCGGCAAAAGGCTTTCTAAAACCAACCACATTCCCAATAAAAAGAGGTCCCCACGGACCTCTTTTCTTTTTCCCTTTTCTCCCCGGCTCCGCGAGAAACGTACTCCCACCCTAACGCATATCATAAGGTACGACTCTCTTTGGATTCCTCTTCCCTTCTGCCCCTCTACACCCGCCTGACGCCCACCTTACGCCCAGCAAAAGACCACCCTATCCTCTATACAAGCCATCTACATCCCATATTTGAGCCATATACAACCCATATATAACCCATCCCTTTTAAGATATGGGTTATATATGGCTTATATATGGGTTGTATATGGGTTATATATGGGTTATACCCCCCTTTACCCGGCTGTCAGCAGGGGGTAGGATGACTGTAAATGAGTGGTTTGACTTGCAGAAGTAAAGGGGCGAAAGGAAATGAGGTATCCCCACGTCAGAATTTCCGT
>DASWYM010000229.1:0-8611 GCA_036404975.1 Chitinophagaceae bacterium | reverse complement strand
GTTACCCCGGAGTAAGGCTACCGTAAATGAGTGGAAGGCCTGGGCCCTGGGGCAACGTGATTAAGAATGCTACCCATGATGTCATGGAGGAACAGCGTGTTCCTCCACGCCCAGCCAGCCAAACGAAAAGCCTGTTCTTCTTGTTGCAGGAAATAGAGATAAACCTTGATTAGGGTCGCTCCGCAACTTTCCTTCACCCTTCTGCCGTTCCTTATTTGCTGGTGATGGTAATTGTGGCAGGTTTTAACCCCTCTGAGGTAGCTTGCAGAACAACCTGGCCGCTGCTTCCTGTCGACCGGATAATGGCCAGGCACAGTCCATTGTACGCTTTTCGCTGCGGTGCTTTAAACGATTCCATGCTCGTTTGCAGGCCGTTGTCCACACCGGCCAACTCCCCTGCCCCACGGATCGTAAATTTCACGAGGTTGCCGGCATGCAGCACCAGGTTACCTTCGGCATCAAGCACACGGACGGTGACGAAGCTCAGGTCCTCTCCGTCCGCTTTGATGGTTTTCCGGTCCGCTATCAATTCAATCCTTGCCGGCTGGCCCGCGGTTTTGATTTCTTTGGTTAACACGGTCTTTGCTTTCAGGCGGGAGACCGCCATCAGGGTGCCCGGCTCAAAAGGCACCCGCCATTGCACGTGCAGAGAGTCGCCCCTTTTCTTTTTGCTGCCAAGGGAGCGGCCGTTCAGGAATAGCTCCACTTCGTCGGCACCATTGTAATAAGCCCACACGTCTACCAGCTTTCCCTCCTCCCAATTCCAGTGCGGGAACAGGTGCAGCATCGGCTTACCGGTCCATTCGCTTTGATACATATAATACGCATCCTTGGGAAAGCCGGCCAGGTCCACCACCCCGTAGTAGGAGCTGCGGGCCGGCCAGGGATATGGCACCGGCTCGCCGAGGAAGTCGAACCCGGCCCAGACAAAGATGCCAGCCATGTGGGGGTATTTCTTTACGGCCTTCCAGCCGTCTTCGTGCGAGGAGCCCCAGTAGGCATACACATGGTCATAGGCCGACACCGTCAGGTCGGTGTTGCCGGTAAAGGGCGATTTGGAGTCCGGGGGCCACAGACGATTGCTGTCGGAGGGCATATCGTAGTGCCCGCGGGTGGCCAGGGCTGAACTGGTTTCCGTGGCCAGGAACTTCTGACCGGGAAAGCGGGTGGGCAGGTCGCCATAGGCTTCCAGCTTGTAGTTGAAGCCCAGAACATCCAGGGCGCCCGACTGGTAAATAAAGTTCTTCTCCGGGAAGTTCTCGGTCAGGGCTGAAGTCACCGGCCGGGTGCTATCCTCGCTCCGGACGATATCCGCCAGTTCGCGGGTTATGGTGATGCCGGTGCTGTCGAACTGCTCGCGGATCTCGTTGCCGATGCTCCACATAAACACCGAGGGGTGGTTGCGGTCGCGGCGCACCATATCGGCCAGGTCTCTACGGCTCCATTCGGAAAAGTGCTGGTGGTAGTCCTGTTTGTTCTTGCGCTTACGCCACATATCGAAAGCTTCATCCATTACCAAAAAGCCCATGCGGTCGCACAGGTCGAGTAGTTCGGGAGCCGGGGGATTGTGCGCGGTGCGGATGGCATTCGTGCCCATGGCTTTCAGGATCTCCAGCTGGCGCTCGGCAGCGCGGGTGTTAAACGCTGCCCCAAGGGCTCCCAGGTCGTGGTGATTACAAACGCCAAGGATCTTAAGGGGAGCACCGTTCAGGAAGAAGCCTTTAGTGGCATCAAAGTGAAAGGACCGTATACCCAGCGCGGTGCTTTCTTCATCCAGCACCGTAGACCCTTTTAGTACCTGGGTAGTGACGCGGTATAAGTAGGGATCCTTTACCGACCAGAGGCGGGGATTGCGGACGATCAATTCATTATAAGAGATCTGCAAAGAGTCTTTTAACGCAATGCCGGCAGCTGTTTTAGTAGCCACCTTTTTTCCCGAAGCATCATAAATGGTCGTGCGGATGCTGACAGAACCTGCTTTCTTTGCTGCATTGAGTATGCTGGATTTCACGCGCACCGTGGCTGAGGCTGAACTCACCTTAGGGGTGGTTACAAAGACACCCCACTGATCAAACGCTACGGGATTGGTGGTGAGCAGCCATACCTTCCGGTAAATGCCCGAGCCGGTGTACCAGCGCGAGGCCGGCTGTGCGGAATTGTCCACTTTCACAGAGAGGGTATTCTTTTCGCTACCGAACTCCAGGTAGGGAGTGAGCTCATAACGGAAGGAGGTATAGCCATTGGGCCGCTTGCCCAGGTAATGGCCATTGATCCATACTTCGCTGTTGCTTTGCACTCCATCGAAGTTGATATATACCCTCTTCCCCCTGGAAGCCGCCGGCACAGTAAAGTTCTTTCTATACCAACCGATACCAGTTGGCAGGGAGCCACCGTTATGCGTGGCAGGGTGTTGCTCACTAAAAGCGCCTTCGATGCTCCAGTCATGGGGAAGGTCAAGCGACTTCCAGGCCGCAACGCTAAAGCCGGGATTCTTAGCCGAAGCGGTGTCACCCAGGAAAAACTTCCAGTCTTTGTTCAGGCCCGTCACCACGCGGGGCTGGGCAGCGCTTGTTAAAGCCAGGCACAGAAGGCCTGTTCCTAATCCTATATATCTTTTGATTAATGCTTTCATCTTGTAGTTTTAAGGCTAGCCTCGTTTTAAGGAATTTACTTAGATCCGGCAAAGTGCACGTCGCTCTTGCCCAGGTCCGCTGAAGTGGCAACAGCTATCCCCCGCTGGTCTTTTTTGTTGACGGCACAGTAGAAATGGTAGACTACGCCATTGTGTTTGAGCACAAAAGATTTATGGGCAAACTGCTCATCGTACGGCTCCGACGATTGCACCAGGTTCTCCCCGGTCCAGTCGGTCCAGTTCACGCCATCATAGGAGCAGGCAAAGCGGTTGAAAGCCCCTTTGCGGTCCTGCCAGAAGGCACCAAAGTAAAACATCACCCACAGGTCGCCTATTTTCTGGATCACCGGGTCGCCCGTAATACCGGCAGGATGGTGCACGATGGGTTCGCCGTTGTATCGCCTCCAATTCACCATATCCTCCGACACCGACATACCGATACGCTCGTACCAGCGGGTTTTGATGTTGTTTTTGGCCGAGTCGCCGTTGGCGTTGTAGTACATGATAAAAGGATAGCCTGTCTTTTTCTCCTTGTCGTAGATCACGGTGCTTTTAAACAGCTTCCGGTTTTCCCACCAGCGCACGTCGGGGTCGATGGACATATGCACGGGTCGGGGAAGCCGGTTCCACTCGTGCGGTTTGGTGGGATTCTTTTTGGTGTACGCCATACCCAGGGAGAGCAAGCCGGCTTCATAGCCTTTGTCCCTTCCGCCAAAATAGGACATCCAGTACCGGCCCTTATACTTAGACAGCTTGTAACTGCCGCCCCAATTGAAGTCCTGCAGGGCTATGTAGCCGGCCTTCTGGTTGGCATCCCATTCGGTGCTGTCGGACGAAAAGGACATGAGGCGCCCCTGGGTTGTCCAGTGCAGCAGGTCTTCACTTTTGGCCAGCCAGGTTTCATATCCCCTGCCCCCGTAAATGATGTACACCATGTACCATGCATTGCCCTTGCGGAAAATGCTGGGGCAGTCCAATTTCAGGGAGTCGGCAGGCGGCACCAATACCAGTCCATATTTAAAGGGCGTCTTCACCTCTTCGTACACCTGCTGCATTTTCTCCTGCGGTACGGGATTCCCTGTTTGCTGTGCCCCTGCCGGTGTAGCGAAAAGAAGGGCCAGGAGAAAAAGAATGTATATGCTTTGTCGTTGCATCATTTGATCGGGTAAGTTAGTGTTTAGCGGTCTTTTTAGTGGGCGAGAAAACGGTGAACCGGTATATGCCCGATCCTACCTGCAAGCCCAGCTTCCCCCCATGGTGTCCCTTTTGCCGGATATCCTTTCTGCCCTCCAGGGATTTTCCGCCTTCCGTAACGAGGGAAGCCGAATCACCCGGCAGGTAAACCACCGCCGTGGTATTGGCCGGTATTTGGACCTTCAGCTCGAATGATCCCGTCTCTTTCTTCCATTCGCTGCTAATGAGTCCATAGGGGCTTTCATACGTAGCTTTCGCGGTGCGCACATCATCTACAGGCTCCGGGCGGATCTCAATGGCTTTAAAACCTATGGAGGCGGTATCCTGGCGGATGCCGGCCAACCCGGTATAGAACCACTCCATCAGGTGTCCCAGCATGAGGTGGTTGTTGGATACCGAGGGCAGGGCCTGCCACGACTCGGTGAGGGCCGTAGCACCCTTCGCTAATTGGTAGCCATAGCCCGGCACATCGGTGCGGCTGTTCATGTCGTAGATCACATCGGAACGTCCTTCGCTGTCCAGCACCTGCAGGAGATACCGGAAGCCCACGTCTCCTGTTGTAAGGCTGTTGTTGCGGCTGCGAATGTCGCGGATGATATTCTCCACTACGGCTGCTTTGTATTCCGGCTCCACCAGGTTCATGTACACCGCCATGGCATTGGCGGTCTGGCTGCCGGTGCCGTATTGCTTTGTTTCGGTATTGAAAAAGGTTTGGTTAAAGGCTTTCCTGACCTCGACGGCCGTTGCTTCATACTCCCGGGCATCGGCTTCTTTGCCCAGGAGGCGGGCAACACGGGTCATGATGTTCAGGTCGTAGTAGTAAATGGCCGTAGCGGTGATACCCATCGGCGTTAGCTGCGCGAGCCCGGGCTTGTTGGGTCCCAGGTCGTACCAGTCGCTGAGCCCGTAGGCTACTATGCCGTCTTTTGACTTGCGTTTGAGGTGCGCCAGGTAGCGCTGCATCATCGGGTAGCTTTCCTCCACTGTCCTGCGGTCGCCATACCACTGGTAGAGGTACCAGGGCAGGATAATGGAGGTGCTGCCCCATTCGGGCGAGTCCATAAAGATGCCGTCCATAAAGGGCATCCTGACGAATTCGGGGGCGTATTCTGGCACCACGCCTTCCGGACTCTGGGCAGTCATCATATCGCGCACCGTTTTGCGGAAGAAGGTGGCCATATCGTAGTTGTACCGAATAGAGTTGCCCATCAGGTGCACCTGTTCGAGCCAGCCCAGCTTTTCGCGGTGGGGGCAGTCGGTGAGCACCGAGGCCATATTGCTCTTGATGGCCCAGTCGATCAGGGTGCTGGTACGGTTAAACAGGTCGTGCGATGACGTAAAAGAGCCGACCCTGCGGGCCGCACTGCGGGTATGCAATCCTTTTACCCCTATCAGCTCAGGCAGGCGCCCAGGGTTGGCTGCACCCTTTGGCACGCTCCCTTCCACCTGGAGATACCGGAAGCCATAATAGCTGAAGCGGGGTTGCCAGGTTTCCACTCTATCGCCCTTCAGCACATAATCGAAGTAAACCGGGCTACCCGTAGCTTTTTGGTTGGCCGTGCCGTCCTCACGCAGCAATTCGGCAGGGAAAATACGTACGGTATCGCCCTTCCTGCCCCGAACTGTAATCTGAGGGATGCCGGAAGCGTTCTGTCCCAGGTCGAAGACGTAAGTTCCTTCCTTGATCCGGGTGGTCTTTACCGGGCTAAACGTTTCGTGCACTTTCAGCGGATCCGGTTGGCGGGCATAAAGGGTGGGTACTCCTTTTACCAGGACCACCTTTTTCCAGTGCCGGTCGTTGAAGGCAGGCGTATCCCATCCTGCCTGTTCCTTGTTGGCATTGTAGTCTTCGCCGCCGTAGATGCTGGAAAACGTAATCGGGCCCGGCGCCCCTTTCCAGGAAGCATCACTCACGATATCTTCGGTGGTGCCATCGGTGTACTGCACCTGCAGGCGCAGGATCATTTTGGGAAAGCCAAAAGCCCCGGTCATCTTGCGGTAGCGCTGCCGGGGAATAAAATAAAAGCCATTACCCAGCATCACACCCAGGGCATTGGGTCCCCTCTTCAACTGGCTCGTTACATCGAAGACCACGTATTGGGCTTCTTTGTCGTAAAAGGTCCATCCGGGGTCGAGGAAATGGTCGCCCACCTTTTGGCCGTTCAGGCTCATTTCAAAGTGGCCCAGCCCGCAAATAAAAGCTGTGGCTTTCCTGACCGGCTTTTTAAGGGCAAAGGTCTTGCGGAGCAAAGGCAGGGTGTCCACTACCCTGGCCCATTTGGCATCGCCCTTTCCATGTTCGGCCGGTACCATACGCAGAGAGTCGGGCATTTCTTTATAGCCAATCCATTGCGCCCCCTTCCAGTCGGAGGGCGACAGCAGGCCCATCTGCCACTGGGCAACTTTGCTCCAGGCAGGAGTGCCGCTCTTATTGTCCCACACCTGCACCTTCCAGTAATAGGTGCGGGCCGCCTGCAGGGGCACCCCTTCGTACGCCACCTGGATGGAAGCATCCAATAGCCTCTTTTTAGAGTCCCACAGGTTGCCTATAATCTTCTGAAGGCTCTCCGGGTTATCGGCCACCAGGATCCTGTATGCCTGTTGTACCACACCCCTTTGGCGGGATTGCAACTGCCAGCTCAAAACCGGTGCTTTAACCTCCACACCCAAAGGGGCTTTCTTTCCTTCACAGGCCAGATTCACCACCTGCAGGTCTTGTGACAAGAGTGCCAATGGTAAATAAAGCCAACTGAGTAAGAAAAGTACTTGTTTCATGTGTTTGGAATGAAATAACGGTTTGGTTAAATAACCCTGAGCGAATAAGTTCCTGGAATACCTTCCGCTTACTCCAGTTCCACCATGGCTTTAACCACACCGTTTTTTGGATCCAGCCAGCCGGCAAACTCGTCTTTCACCTGGTCGAACCCTACGCGGTGTGTAATATACGTGGTAGGCTTTACCAGGCCCTTTTTCATGGAGCGGATGACGTGCTCGAAATCCTCGCGCGTAGCATTGCGGCTGCTCATGAGCGTAGCTTCGCGCTTATGGAATTCCGGGTGGCTGAAGCAGATCTCCCCTTTCTGCAGGCCCACCAGTACGTAGCGGGCTCCATGAGCCATATACTGGAAAGACTGCAGGATAGCTTTCTGGTTACCGGTGGCATCGATCACCACGGTGGGCATATCGCCATTGGTGATGGCACTTAATTGGTCCGCGACATTGGAGTCCAGGGCATTGATGGTGTGGTGCACGCCTAATTTATCTTTACAGAACTGCAGGCGCCCCTCGTTGATGTCCAGCACAATCACCTTGCCTCCTGCAATGCGGGCAAACTCGGCGATCCCCAGTCCAATAGGGCCGGCACCTACAACCAGCACAAACTCTCCCTCCCGTACACCGGCACGGCGCACCCCATGAGCACCTATGGCTAAAGGCTCCACCAGCGCCAGTTCGTCAAAGCTTAACCCTTCACCATGGATCAGCGAGGCGGAAGGCACAGAAAGGTATTCGACAAAGCCGCCGTGCACGTGCACGCCGCAGACCCTGATGCGTGCGCAGCAATTGGGCAGCCCTGAGCGGCAGGCTATGCAGGTGCCGCAGTGGAAGTAGGGAATAAAGGTTACCCGCTCTCCTACCTCGAAGCCGGGCGCATCATGCGCCACCAGCTCACCGGCCAGCTCATGTCCCAGGATCCGGGGGTATTCAAAGAAAGGCTGGGTCCCCTCATACGCATGCAGATCGGTGCCGCAGATGCCGATCCTGCGGATCTTAATGATGGCCTGACCTTCCTGTAAAACAGGCGCCTCGCCCTGTTGGTACTGAAACTCGCCAGGTTGTGTGCAGACTAATGTTTTCATGTTTTATTCTTTAAACCAGGCTAGCTGGTTGTCTTCTATTGGTTATTGTACATCCAGGGCGTTCACGCTCACTCCTTCTGCCTCCGCAGCCCATAATCTTACTTTATAGTTCCCGGCATTGATCATGGAGCCCGTAGAACTATTGATATAATTCGACTTGCCGGGCCGCGTGGTGGTCATCTCCACCATCTCTTCCTTCATCAGCGTGCCGTCGGCAGCCAACAGTGCCAGCTTACCCTGCACCGTCTTTGCATGGGGATTGTTATAAGTCACCGTCAGGGAATAAGTATCTGCCACACCAACTGCTATATCCCATTCCACCATATTATCTGCAGAGGCTTTGGTAAAGACCGCACGCTCCTTTCCATCCACCAGGCCTTTACCTAAGCCCGGACCTTTCAGGCGGGCATGGATGGCTTTATAATTGTTCACGGGTTTCAGGTCATAGGCGGGCTCTATATGCGATACAGGGAGTACGGCCACCGTGTAACCGGCTACCGCCGTACCTGCATTACCACCAGGACCCAGTTCAACGATCGCATCTTTGGAGAAGCGTTTGCGGTAAACAGAAAACCTGTCGCCCCTGCTGTTTTCCATAAAGGTCTTCGTGTCCTCATAGGACTGCAGCCATTGCGGGCCTTGCTGCAGGCGGGTATCGGCTGCGACAAATACGTCGGCTTCTTCACCTACCCTGAACTGTGCGGACCTGGGCATCCCTGCTGTTGCACGGCTAGGCGTGCTGATCCAGGTAGCTCCGTATAAATTGGAGGGCAGCGCACTAAAGCGGGCACTGTCATCGCTATATTGAAGAGCGCCGGTGGCCATCCATTCGTGCATCCTCCAGCCCGAAGCGTTGCCGTTGCCGGACGCTTCCAGGTCCCGAATTAGGGCTGGCGAAGAGGGCGCCGGGCGGGCCGAAGGATTAGCC
>DASWYM010000228.1:0-2655 GCA_036404975.1 Chitinophagaceae bacterium | reverse complement strand
CCTTTTACGGTAAAGAATATGCCCTCCAGGTAAGGAGCGCGGCTTCTTTGGCCACGCTTACATGGATTATGCCGCTATCAATTTATGCAGCGGGTTGAGGTTTCGATAGCTATAGGGATGAGCTGTTGCGGAATAGCACGCTACCCATTTAAACTGCTCGGGAGACGCCCACTTAAACTTGTGGCATTTCACCTCCAGGAACTATCAATTTACCATTACGGAAGAGGCACACAAACAGCGCCGGCGATGGAAAAGAAAAAAACAATCTAAAGCCCGGCACTATTGCGTTTGATCTTTAGGGGCCTAATGCGTATATGACTAAAATCAGCTTAGCCATTTCGGGAACGTTTTCGGTAACGTTTGCGTAAATAAACTCTTCCTTTTCGCTTGTTCTGAAGCCAGAAGGGGGTAGACTTGTTGAAGAAAAACTCGATATCATGGGTATCGTTTGAAATAGCTAATAGTAACAAGCAATCGTTTAACACGGCCAGGCAGTTCCCTGCTTAGCCTTTTTTTAAAAAAATTATCAGTTTAAGCTGTATGAATAAAACCTTATCTCTATTACTTCTTTCCCTTGTGGCCGGCCTTGGATCTATGGCTCAGAAAAGCAAGCCGGTAGTAATGCAACCTAAGTTCAAGAAGGACACCATCAATATTGCCCGCTACGGGGCTAAACCCGACGGCGTCACGCTCAATACTTCCCCTATCAACAAGGCCATTAGCGACCTTAGTAAAAGGGGTGGGGGCGTAGTGCTGGTGCCTACCGGTATGTGGCTCACCGGCCCCGTGGTGCTGAAGAGTAATGTGAACCTGCACCTGCAGCGCAATGCCGTGCTTCAATTCACGAAGGACTTTTCGCAGTATCCGCTGGTGGAGGCCAACTGGGAAGGCTTACCGCAAATGCGTAACCAGTCGCCCCTCTCCGCTACCAATGCTACCAACATTGCCATTACCGGATATGGAATCATTGACGGTGGTGGTGAGGCCTGGCGCATGGTGAAAAAGGACAAGCTGAGTGAATCAAACTGGAAGAAGCTGGTTGCTTCTGGCGGAGTGCTGAGTGATGACAAGAAGATGTGGTATCCCACGGAGAGTTCCAAAAAAGGGTCTACCCTAAAGAACCCGGGTGTTATTTCCCCTGAAAAGACGCCCCAGTTCTACCAGGAGATAAAGGACTTCCTGCGTCCCAACCTGATGCTGCTGACCAAATGCTCTAAAATACTGCTGGAGGGGGTGACCTTCCAGAACTCCCCGGCCTGGTGCTTGCACCCGCTGATGAGTGAGCACCTGACCGTGCGCAATATCACTGTAAAGAACCCCTGGTATGCCCAAAATGGCGATGGTATTGATGTAGAAAGCTGCCGCTTTGTGCTGATCGAGAACAGCACCTTTGATGTAGGCGACGATGGCATCTGTATCAAGTCGGGACGTGATGCCGAAGGCCGCAAAAGAGCCATGCCTACAGAAGATGTGATCATTCGCAACTGCACTGTGTATGCCGCGCATGGTGGCTTTGTGGTAGGCAGCGAAATGAGTGGTGGCGCCCGCAACATCTGGGTCGACAACTGCACGTTCATCGGTACGGACATTGGCCTGCGCTTCAAAACCACCCGTGGTCGTGGTGGGGTAGTGGAGAACATCTGGATCAACAACATTACCATGAAAGACATTCCGGGTGAGGCCATCCTGTTCGATATGTATTATGCCGCCCAGGATCCCATTGCGCTGGCTGGAGAGCGCCGCGAGCCGCCCAAAGTGCAGGAACTGCCTGTAACCGAGGAGACACCCGTATTCCGGAATATCTATGTGAACAATGTAGTAGCCTACGGTGCCGAGAAAGCCATCTTCGTGCGCGGCTTACCGGAAATGAATGTAAAGAACATTGTTCTGCAGAATATGGTGCTGCAGGCTAAGGAAGGCCTGGATATGACCGAAGGCAGCAACATTACCCTGCGTAATGTGCAACTGCTCACCAAACAAACCAACCCTGTATTGAATATCCACAACAGCAAGGCCATCACGCTGGATAAAATAACCTATAACAACGACGCCGAACTGATGCTGAACATTAGCGGCGAGAAAAGCAAAGGCATCGTAGTAAACGGTACGGATGCAAAGAAGGCGAAAAAAAGCGTGGAGTTTACCTATGGAGCTGCCGAGTCGGCACTCAAAATGGATAAAAGTGAATAGGAATGAAAAGAATTCTGACCATATTTTTCCTGCTGATAGTTGCCGGTGCGCAGGCCCAGAAAATGTCGCAGCAACTGGCACTCACGGCCATGAACCTGTGGAAAGACTCCTTCGCCCTGCAAGGAGACAAAGTAGCCAAGTGGCGCTACGATCAGGGTGTAATCCTGAAAGGGATAGAGGGCATCTGGAACGCTACCGGTGAAAGGGAGTGGTTTGAATACATCCGGAAGAGCATGGACTTCTATGTTCGTGAGGATGGCACTATAAAAGGCTACAAACAGGACGAGTTCAATATTGACCATGTGAACAACGGTAAGCAGTTACTGTTTCTTTACAGGGTGACCGGCAAGGAAAAATACCGCAAGGCCGCCGAGCTCCTGCGCCGTCAGCTCCGGGAGCACCCACGCACTTCGGAAGGGGGCTTCTGGCACAAGAAGATTTATACCCACCAGATGTGGCTGGATG
>DASWYM010000227.1:0-5713 GCA_036404975.1 Chitinophagaceae bacterium | reverse complement strand
TCTTCATCCATCAGTTGCCCGGAAGTTTCAATAAGGTACCTGATCTGGGATTTTGGCGGTGCCGGTGAAAGCTTCCCATTAATATACACTTCTCCTGCACGTATCTCCAGGCTATCTCCTGCCACTCCTACACAGCGCTTGATATAGTTATCCGATTTGTCCACCGGGTGCACTACAATAGGATATTCTGCAGGATTAGTGAGCACATATTGCGACTGCACGTCACCAGCCTGGGCGCGGCGCTTCACATCATAATAAGGCTGCAGCGACTGGTAGTTTTCCGCATTAATCACTGTATCACCGGCAGGGAAATTAAAGACCACCACATCCCCTCTCTTCACCGGGGAAGCCCACCAACGGATATAGGGTAGCTTTAAGACTTCTGTGTAGGAGGTGCGGTCGGTGCCAGGAATATAGTTGTGTACAAAAGGAATGGAAAGGGGTGTGTTAGGGATCCTCGGACCATAGCTGAACTTGCTTACGAACAAAAAGTCATTGACCAACAGCGTCTTTTCCATGGATCCTGAAGGGATCGTATACGCCTCAAAAATGAAGGTTCGGATCAGTGTAGCCGCCACAATCGCAAAGATGGCAGCATCAACCCATTCTCTCCAACCCGGTTTATGGTAACGCTTAGCACCTTCAGGTCCAATATAATGGATCTGAGAACTATAGCCAAGGTAAGGAAAATATAAAGGGGCGAAAAGGGCGGCCAGTGTATGCTCCCAGAAACTAAAGCGGCCGAATAATTTTACAAACTCGATAAAGATGCCTGGAGTAATGAACCATCCCACCACCGGGATGAGTTGCCAGAAAACCCAATGCTTTGGACGCCTGGCCAAATCCTGCATTACCCAGGTGTTGTAAAAAGGAATATATGCCTTCCATTGCTCAACTCCAGCTTTTTGAAACATTTTTGCCAAACCAAAGGAGGGAAGAAAAACCAGCAGGAAAGAAATTAAGTAAACAACCAGGATATGTTCTAACGGCATCAGATTATCTTTAAAACGGACAAATTTATTATATTATACAAGTTATGCAATTCCTTTGGAGCAAACTTTTTGCTAAATAAAAACAACGGAAATAGAACAGTACAAAAGGCGATGGAACGATTTACTATTAGAGATATCGAACATATGACGGGCATTAAAGCCCATACTTTGCGCATCTGGGAGCAACGTTACAATCTTTTTACACCTAAGCGAAAAGAAAGCAAACACCGCTATTACGACAACGATGATCTGAAGGCATTGCTGCAGATTGCCTTCCTGTATCACAATGGCTGGAAGATCTCCAGGATAGCACAACTGACGCCAGGTGCCATCATAGAAGCAGTAACCGCAACAGAAATCAACAGCAGGAATTATAAAATAGTGGTTTTAAAACTCCTGGATGCAGCAGTCAACTTCAATGAAAAAGCGTTCGCTGAACTCCTGAACAACCTGATCGAAAAAGTTGGACTGGAAGCCTGTGTGACGCAGGTCTGTTACCCGTTTCTGCAACGGGTGGGATTGTTGTGGATGACAAACAACATCATTCCAGCCCAGGAGCATTTTTCCAGTTACCTGATCCAGCACAAGATCATTGCCGAAACAGATAAGTTACCTGAAGTGTCCAACAATCAGGAAGCCATCGTTTTGTTTACTCCCGATGGCGAGTACCACGAACTACCCCTATTGTTCATCAACTTCCTGCTCCGGAAAAACAACTGGCGCACTATCTACCTGGGTAGCGATGTTAAGTTACAGGACCTGCAAAAGTTTGAAGCCGATAAAAACATTAACTACCTGTTCCTGCATGTCATTACCAACTTTTCCGGCTGGGAGATAGATGACTATCTTGAAAAATTATGTATGGCTTTCCCAAACAAGAAAATAGTGGCATCGGGCTCAGGAGTCCAACAAGGGCAAAGAAGCTTCCTGAACCTGCTGCCACTAAAGACCGACGATGCTATCCATAATTTCATCACCCGAAAGACTATTCTTTCGGAGACACATAATTTTTAACGTCTTCGCGGGTAATACTTTTCCCGGAAAGAATAACCAGGCGTTCTACCACGTTGCGCAGCTCCCGGATATTACCGGTCCAGTTATAATGCTGCAACTCTTTGATCGCTTCATCGGAAATAGGTTTGCGGGCCATACCATAGTCGCTGCAGATGTCATCGAGGAAACGGTCCACCAGCAAAGGAATATCTTCTTTGCGGTCATTGAGCGATGGTACATGGATCAGGATCACACTTAAACGGTGGTAAAGGTCCAACCGGAACTTCTTCTCCTCCACTTCCTTCATCAGATCCTTGTTGGTCGCGGCAATAACCCGCACATCCACGCTTATGTCCTTGTCAGCCCCAACCCTGGTGATCTTTCCTTCCTGTAAGGCACGCAACACTTTGGCCTGGGCATTAAGACTCATATCCCCAATTTCGTCCAGGAAAAGAGTGCCCCCATTGGCCTGCTCGAACTTGCCAATACGCTGCTTGATAGCCGACGTAAATGATCCTTTCTCATGACCAAACAGCTCGCTTTCAATCAGTTCGCTGGGTATCGCCGCACAGTTCACTTCCACCAGCGGTCCGGTTGCCCGGTTGCTTTTTTCATGTATCCACCGGGCCACCAGCTCTTTACCAACCCCGTTCTCTCCCGTGATCAGTACGCGGGCTTCTGTTGGAGCCACCTTTTCAATAGTTTCCTTTATCTTTTTAATGGGGGTCGATTCACCGATCATATCTTGTACCCGGCTCACCTTACGCTTGAGGGTCCTGGCTTCCGTTACCAGGCTGTTACGCTCTTTGGCATTCCGGATAGTGATCAACAGGCGGTTCAGGTCGGGTGGCTTCTGGATAAAGTCGTAAGCGCCCTTTTTCACCGCCTCTACTGCAGTTTCTATGTTCCCGTGGCCCGAAATCATAATTACAGGGACGTCAGGGTTGTGTTCCATAGCCTTTTGCAGGAACTCCATTCCATCGAGCTTGGGCATTTTTATGTCGCAAAGGACAACATCGTAGGTTTTTTCCCTGAACTGCTTCAGCCCCTCTTCTCCGTCGGCAGCTTCCACTATATCGTAACCTTCAAAGGAAAGAATTTCAGAAAGCGTCTTCCGTATGGCCTTTTCATCATCAATGATCAGAATATTACTCATCGTTATTGTATTGCTAAGGAGAGGCAAAATAACGCAATTACCGTGTAACGGGAAAAGATAGATAAAGGCAGAAAAGAAAAAAGGCCGGATAGAAATCCAGCCTCGTGTAAAATCCAATATCCTATGAAAAACCGTGACAAAGATGCAGGGTTTTTTGGAATTACAAAACTTATTTTGAATTATTTTTATAACTACCAACCACTGAAAATGAAAAAGTTGTGCAGGGTCTACACAACTTTTATTCTTTTCCTCAAGGCGAGGAACTCATTCCTCAACTATGGGGGTAAATTACTTTTTCAGGTACATCACCTCTTTTACCAGCTTCACGGTCCTGGGCACATCCGGAAGGGCTCCAGCCACTAGGTTGGGTGCATAGTGCAGAGGGGCATCGGCTGCCGTGATGCGGCGGATGGGCGCATCCAGGTAGTCAAAACCTTCTTTTTGAATGCGATAAGCAATCTCCGAAGAGACCGAGGAAAAGGGCCATGACTCTTCTATAATCACCAGGCGGTTGGTTTTCTTCACGCTTTCCAGAATAGTCATCCAGTCCAATGGGCGGATGGTACGCAGGTCGATCACTTCGGCGCTGATGCCTTCCTTTTCCAGTTCGGCAGCGGCACTCAGGGCCACTTTCATCATCTTGTTGAAAGAAACGATCGTCACGTCGCGACCCTGCTTCTTCACATCAGCCTTCCCTAACTCGATATAATATTCTTCTTCAGGTACTTCAAACTTGTCACCATACATCAGTTCGCTTTCCATGAACATCACCGGGTCCTCTTCGTAGCGGATAGCCTGCTTTAATAAGCCTTTGGCATCATAGCCATTGCTCACCGAAACCACCTTCAGGCCGGGGATATTGGCATATAAAGACTCAAATGCGGTGGAGTGCTGGGCACCCAACTGACCGGCCGACCCATTGGGACCACGGAAAACTATCGGGCAGGTAATCTGTCCTCCACTCATTGCCAGCATTTTCGATGCGGTATTCAGGATCTGGTCCAGTGCCAGAACGGCAAAGTTCCAGGTCATGAACTCTACGATCGGCCGTAAGCCTTTCTGGGCAGCACCCACGCCAATAGCGGCAAACCCCAATTCTGCAATCGGGGTGTCTATTACCCGGCGGGGACCAAACTCGGCCAGCATACCCTGGCTCACCTTGTAGGCACCGTTGTATTCGGCTACTTCCTCACCCATTAAAAAAACACGGTCATCACGACGCATTTCTTCACTCATGGCTTCCCGTATGGCTTCACGTAATGGAATTTGTCTCATGTAAGTATTAATATTAAGCGGGGCAAAATTAGCGGAGTGCCGGGATAAAACCTAAAATGAAAAAGCCTGTGCAGTACACAGGCTGAAAAATGAGTATATATTAACTTTTATTATTCTACTTCACGCACTCCTTGGCCATGTCCTGGGTCTCCTGGATGGTCATAGTGTTAGCTTCGGCCGGGCTGGAATACCTGGCTACGATCTTATCCAGCATGCAATTGCAATATTCCTTGGCAGCATCCTCATTCATACGGGCTTTGGCTTCGTTGGTACAGTTGGCTACAAAAGCAGCCTTGGTCGGCTCATCCCAGGCCTGGCCGGTAGTGGGAGTGGTCGTATTGGTCGTAGTCGTTGTAGGCGATCCCGTGTCAGTTGTTTCTGCTCCCTTCTTGTTGTTTTTGCAGGCCGTAAATAAGGTGGCGACTATAGCAATTACAAATACTGGTCTCATACCTTGATAAATTTAATTGATTCTACCTGTATGCAATTAATCAGCCAAACCACTCATTTTTTCCCCACCTGCAATATGGCTGATAATTTGTACCAAACTGCTCATGAACTGGACTCCAATCATTGGCCTGGTAGCAGGAATACTCACCTCAAGCTCTATGGTGCCGCAGGTAGTGAAAACAATCAAAGAAAAGAAAGCCGAAGAGGTATCCCTTACCATGTTGTTTATACTGATGCTGGGGGTCGCCACCTGGGTAGCTTATGGTATTTTACGCGACGACATGCCGATCATTGTCACCAATTCGTTTTCGCTACTGGTCAACATTACAATGATCGTCCTCCGCCTGAAATACCAACGCAAACCGGCACTTTAACTCCCATACTACTAAATAAACATTGATAATCAGGCAAACATTAGCCTGATCTAAGATATTCCAACTATAAAAAAGCCCCCAGTGTTATCTACTGAGGGCTCTTTATCTTATTCCTGACCACCTTCAGGCGATGCTGTTTGATATTTACACGTTCTCAATAACCATGGCCGAAGCCCCGCCGCCGCCATTACAGATACCTGCCGCCCCAATCCTGCCTCCGTTTTGCTTCAGCACATTGATCAGCGTTACTATAATGCGGGCACCACTGCAGCCGAGTGGGTGTCCCAGGGATACGGCCCCACCGTTCACATTCACTTTGGCAGGGTCCAGGTTCATTTTCTTTGTATTGATAATACCTACTACACTAAAGGCTTCATTCAGTTCCACGTAATCCACTGCATTCATTTCCAGGCCTGCTTTTTTTACCGCCCGGGGCACGGCCACACTGGGAGTGGTGGTAAACCAGGTAGGCT